>JBGSIP010000899.1:0-2202 GCA_041742495.1 Planctomycetaceae bacterium | reverse complement strand
TGGCCTGAATCCGTGTGAATGCGATTTGAACAGCACGCGCAGGATTCTGGTTGTCGGTTGCGAGTACCACCCCAACAGCCTCTCCCCCAAACTTTGCTTCAGGATGAATTGAGACATGGTAACGGCAATCGATCAGCGGCTTCTCGAAGAGCGTCGCAAGCGTGGGGCCCGCGTGTTGAAGCGCGTGGTGGCCATGCTTGAGGCGTACCTGCAGAGCGCCGGGATGACCGGTGAGCGGGAGCGGCAGAATCTGGCTCGTGAACTCACGCGGCAGGCGGCCGTGGAGTGCGGCAGCCAGTCGCGTGTGGTGGCGGAGTTCGCCGTCCGGGAGCGGGCTTTGGAGCTGGCGATCGGCCACTTTCAGTTGCACGCCGTGAACTCCCGGTTTCGTCCTGCTCCGACGGGGAACTGGACGGGCGCTGCCGAGCCGTCCATGGTCTCCGGGACGCGGATGGCCCCTGCGCGGCCGCTGGTCGCACTGTCGTGGTCGCAATTGTGGAGCGGATGGCTGTCGGCCCGGAAGTCGATGACGACTGAGCTGGTGATTTCTGAGCCTTCCAATTAGATAGAACATCCCGCCGCGGTGGCGGCGGCCGGGTATGGCGGGCCCCGGAACCGAATGTGATTGAGAGTTGGCGGCAGTGCTGCCCGGCATTGCCTTTGTCTGATGAGATGTCCTGCCATGGTCGCCGAGACCGTTCGAAATGTTGTGGACGGAAACGGTCCGGTCCGGTGGCTGCTGGCGGTGCTGACCGTCTTGACGACCGCCGCCGGTGTGGTTTCTTACACCGCCGTGCTGGGGCAGGATGGGTTTGGGTTGCTCGACGGAGTGACGCTGGGCCTGTTTGCAATCCTGCTGGCGTGGATCGTGTTCTCCTTCTGGACGGCGACGCTTGGTCTGGTGAGAACGCTGGTCGTGGGTGCTCCGCGGGCCCCGGCATGGACCCCGGAAGAGCTGGCTCGGCCGCTCCCCCCCACGGCGATCATCATCCCGGTTTACAACGAGTGCCCGCTGTCGGTGTTTTCCGCCGTCCGCGCGATGATTCACTCGCTCAAGCAGGTGGGGAACGCCCAGCGGTTTGAGATTTTTGTGCTCAGCGATACGCGCCGGCCGGAAATCTGGCTGAAAGAAGAGCGTGCTTGGGCGAAGCTGGCAGAAGAACTGCCGAGTGAAGTGCTGGTGTTCTATCGGCGTCGCCTGGAAAACAAGTCCCGCAAGGCGGGCAACGTGGCCGATTTTTGTGAGCGGTGGGGCGACCTGTATCGCTACATGATCGTGCTGGATGCCGACAGTCTGATGGATGGTCCCACGATGGTGGAGATGGTCCGCCGCATGGAGGCGAATCCGCGGCTGGGTATTTTGCAAGTGCCACCCAAGCCAGTGAATCGGACGTCGCTGTTCGCCCGTTTGCAGCAGTTCTCGGCACACTTCTACAGCCCCGTGTTTTTGACCGGCTTCATCTCGTGGGCCCGGTCGGAAGCGAACTATTGGGGGCACAACGCGATCATTCGTGTCGAGCCGTTCAAGTCGCATTGCTCGCTGCCTGCGCTGCCGGGGGCCGCACCGCTGGGTGGTGAAATCCTCAGCCACGATTTTGTGGAAGCGGCCTTGCTGTTGCGATCTGGTTGGAGTGTCGAAATCGCTGCCGATCTGCAGGGCAGCTATGAAGAGTGCCCCACCACGTTGCGTGATTATGCCATTCGCGATCAGCGGTGGTGTCAGGGCAACCTGCAGCATGTCCGTCTGATGTTCAGCGATGGCTTTCGGGCGATCAGCCGGCTGCACTTTGGCTCGGGCGCGTTCGCCTATGTGGCCAGTCCGTTGTGGGTGTCGTTTGTCGGGTTGTCGGCCCTGAATGGGTTGTTCCCCGACCGCGGTGCTCCCGTGGCGACCGGATATGCGTTTCCGCTGTCGCTGTTTGCGGCGGTGATGGGGTTGTTGCTGGTGCCGAAGTTCTGGGCGGTGCTGGCTGCCGCCGCGGATGGCCGGCGCATTGCCCAGCATGGGGGCTGGTTGTCCGTGCTGGGGAGCGTGCTGCTGGAGACGGTGATCTCGGTGATCATTGCTCCGGTGATGGCCATTTATCACACGACCTTTGTGGTGATGGCGCTGTTGGGTCGGTCGGTAGGCTGGAACGCGCAGAATCGCTCGGATGTGGGGACCAGTTTCCGCACGGCGTTTGCCGACCACTGGAAGCACAC
>JBGSIP010000898.1:0-4276 GCA_041742495.1 Planctomycetaceae bacterium | reverse complement strand
CACGAGCATGGCCTGCCGCTGATCAATCCCCCGCGCGGGCTCGAATGTGCCATCGACAAATATCTGACCAGCGTGCGGCTGTTGCGCGCCGGAGTTCCGACGCCACGGACCATCGTCTGCGAATTCGCCGCGCAGGCGTTGCTCGCGTTTGAAGAACTGGGGGGCGACGTCGTGGTCAAACCCCTGTTTGGTTCCGAAGGCCGGGGTGTGGTCCGGGTCACCGATCGCGCCATGCTGTGGCGGGTGGCCACGACCATCGAACAGTGCCGGGCGATTCAGTATGTGCAGGAGTTCGTGCCGCACGCAGGTGTCGACACCCGCGTGCTCGTCCTGCGGGACGCCGACGAACCCTGCGCGGCGGCGGACACGCCCGATGTACTGTCCCGGCTGGTCCTGGGGGGCATTTGCCGTCACAGCACCGATGGACTGTGTACCAACATTGCGCGGCAGGGACGGGCCACGCGGTGCGAATTGACGCTTGAGGAAATGCAACTGGCGGTTCGGGCGACACGCGCCACTGGGCTCGTTTTTAGCGGGGTCGATATCCTCCGCCGCCCCACGGGGGAACTGACCGTGCTGGAAGTGAATGGCGTGCCGGGCTGGCGTGCTTTCGCGGCGACCACGGGAGTGGATGTGGCACGCCAGCTCCTGGAGTATGCTCTCCGTGTGGCGGAGCAGGGAGCACGGCCGTCGGATTGAGCGACGGGAGTGACGCCGCCGCCGGCATGGGGTCCGGCAGACTGTCCGGTGAATTCCACTTTTGAGTCTTGATGGGTGAGCCACGCTATGACATCGCCGCTTTCGCAGCTCCCTCAAGTCGTTCACGCGTTGAGTACCCATCTGCCCGCAGTGTTGCGCTGGGCCGGTGCAATTGCCCGCCAGTTGCGGCAGTACAACATTTCGTTGACCGGAGCAAAAACATCGGGGTATGCCACCACCGATGCCCTCACGCTGGCAGACATCACGCTGCAGGAATTGATCGTCAGCGCGCTGCGCGATATCGATCCAGTGCTGCGCAACTGCCGCCTGGAAGCCGAAGAATCCAATGGCGATCTGGCGGCATTTGCAGCCGAGGGCCCGCTCACGCTCACGATCGATCCCATCGACGGCACGAAGCAGTTTCGAGATCGCACGGCGAATGGGTACTGCGTGATTGTGACGCTGCGGAGTGTCGACACGCTGCATTATTCGCTGGTGTATCTTCCCGAATCGGGGCCGCAGGGTCGTTGGGTCGAAGTGGTCAACAACGAGGTGCGCGTCGGCCCCGACGATCCCCGGCAGCCTGCCCGCATGGTGCTCGATGCCCTGCCGGTCGTCCCCAGAGGACGCCCGGACCTCTCGCCGCGAATTTACCTGATTGGTTTTCAGGGTGATGATCCGGCCTGCGCAGCGGCGGTCACGCAAGCCGGTCTGGAAGGGGTGATTCCGGACGGCATGCCCGACAGCATCTATCCTTTGTTCGCTGACGGAGAATTCGCCGGCTCACTCATTCACACTCCCAACGTCTACGACTTTCCGGTTTCGCTGCAAATTGCCCGCGCCCTGGGGGGAGACGCCGTCTGGTGTCACAATGGCCAGGCGGTCCATTTCGGTGAATTGTGGATGGATGAACGGGCCGGCATGTTGCGGCTGCCGGGCATCGTGGCCTGTGCCGTGTCGCCCACAGTGCGCGAGACGCTGGTCCAGGTGGCGCAGGATTGGAGCCTTGAGCGGTACAAGTCCTGACCGGTTGATCCGTTCGTAGGGGGGCCGCAGCTCGATTTGAGCCCCTCTCCCCGGGACCATATACTGCGAGTTTGAGTTCGCTCGACGAATCCGCCGATGGGGACATGTCCGCGCCGCGAGGTGATCGGTCAGCCCCGCTGCGGCGTGGTCGGTCTAAAAAGTTGTTCGCCGTAGTGGTCTGTCGATCGCGATTTGTCAGGCAACGTCGGAGTCGCGTTAACTTGGCGTCAGGCACAGCCTGACCTACGCTTGCCAGAGATTTATTCGCGGTCGAGTTCGCTAAGCGGCCCACGTGCGGCCGCGAATCGTCAACCTCGTCAGCGGTTGCAATCGCGGCCATGCGGCGGCGGGCCACGAACTTGGGTGGCGCTGGTTCTGCGGTGTTACTCGTTCGCTGTGTTACTCGTTCGCTGTGGTTGTTTGTCCATTTTGTCTCAGGCGGGCTTCGGCATGTTCAGTTGGTACCCCTTACGCGATGGTGCCGAGCAGTCGGATATCGTGCAGCGGGCCGTCGAACAACTGGCCGATGGCGGCCTGATGATCTTCCCCAGCGAAACGGGGTATTTGCTCGCCGCACAAATTGTCGCGGCTGAGGCTCTCGAAAAACTGGCGGCCGTCACGCGCCTGCCAGAGTTTTCGTCGGCAGCAGACGACTCCGCGGCCCTGCTGCTGCGCGATCCTGGCGAACTCTTCGATTTCATCCGTCCGGTCCCTCCCGTGGCGGAACGGCTGGCCAAACGCTGCTGGCCGGGTCCGCTGGTCATGCGCATGCCGCAGCCCGAGGGGGGACGCCAAACGTTCATTGAGGCTTTGCCGCCGCTGGCTCGCACACTGCTGGAAACCGCGGATGGCATGCCGTTTGTCTGCCTGGCCGATCCATTCCAGGAGGAACTGGCGAACTATACCTCGTCACCGCTGATCGTTCGCTGGCTCCCCAGCCCCTGGCGGACCAATCTGCCCAGCGGGGCCGAAGGCCTTCCGGCGTGGCTGCAGTCGGTCGATGGCGTGGTGCATCGCGGGGCACCGCGGTTCCAGCTACCGGTGACCGTCGTGGCTGTGGACGGAAAACACCCACAGATTCGCTCTGCGGGCGTGATCAGCGACAAGCAGATTACGCGACTGGCGGGAGAAGTTGTGCTGTTTGTCTGTACGGGAAACACCTGTCGCAGTCCGATGGCAGAGGTCCTGTTTCGGGCCCGGGCGGCACAACATCTGGGCTGCACGATCGATGAGTTGATGGACCACGGCCTGACCGTGGTTTCCGCGGGACTGGGAGCCGCCGACGGCATTCCGGCCAGCCTGGAAGCTGTGCACGTGCTTAGTGCGCGCGAACTGGACCTGAGCAACCACGTCAGCCGACCGCTAACCGAAGAGCTGCTGCTGCAGTCGGACCGCGTGTACACGATGACACGCTCGCATCGGGCTGCCATTATCGACAGTTTTCCGCACCTGTCGCATCGGGTGTCGCTGGTGAAAAGCGAAGGGGGGGACGTCGTCGATCCGTTTGGGGGGGACGAGACCGTGTATGAAAGTTGTGCGCAGGAGATCGATTCCGCGGTCCGTGCAATTGTTGACAAGCTGCTGGGCTAACCGTCATCCTGTGAGTTCAACGGAGGTCGTCGGCTTCCGCCCCGCCTGCTGTTTGCCTCTCTGCAACGTTTCTATGTTCCCGCCAGGGGATAAGGCCATCTGTTCATGAAGTTTGCCGTGGCAAGTGATCACCGCGGGGTGGGCGTGAAGGCACGCATCTGCGAGCAGTTGCGGAATGCCGGTCACGACGTTGTGGACCTCGGCCCGGTGACGGAGGATTCGGTCGACTATCCCGACTATGCCGCCAAGGTTTCGGCGGGAATTTCGGACGCCAGCTTCGACCGCGGCATTCTCATCTGCGGTACCGGGATGGGCATGTGCATCGCGGCCAACAAGTACCGTGGTGTGCGCGCCGCGCTGTGCCACGACGAAGTCACGGCGGAAATGAGCCGTCGCCACAATGACGCCAATGTGCTGTGCATGTCGGCAGATTTGATGGGGGAGCCCGTCATGACCCGGATTGTCGAAATCTGGTCGGCGACCGAGTTCGAAGGGGGTCGGCATGCCCGCCGCCTCCAGAAAATTGCCGACATCGAGCAGCACCTCGAATCCCACCAGTAGTCCTTGGGTGCCGCGGCCGGCTGGTCCATCCGTGCGAGGTCGGACCCGGGAATTGTATTGGCTCGTCTCTCTTTCTTTGAGTGTCAGGCATCGTCGGAGTCACGTGGGGTGCCACGGCTGGCTTGTCCAGCAGTGTGAGCAAGGGACCGGCGTAAGCCAACCCCGAACAGTCCCCCGATCTCTGCTGTGCCGGAACGTCATCGTGACCCATACCTCTGTCTCATCCAGCACAGCCTGACTTGCCAATCACCTCACGGCTGGACGAGCCAGCCGTGGCACCCGGTGATCTACGATGGCTGACAAGTAGCGGTGGATGAATGACTTCAGACGACTGAGTCTACCTCCGTGGCTCTGTGTCTCCGTGAGAACCAACACAGGAGTGAAAGAGACAGATCGCTCG
>JBGSIP010000897.1:0-7270 GCA_041742495.1 Planctomycetaceae bacterium | reverse complement strand
GCGGCGACGGTTCCCAGCGTCAGTCCGCCGGCACTTGCCAGCAGTGCCCGCCACAGACCCAGTTGCGCCCCGGCAAACGTCATGACCGTGCTTGAGGGGATTGGCAGCAGGGGATCGAGCGCCAGCAGAGCGACTGTCCAGCCCGCGACCCGCCCGGGATCACGCTGCTGCTGCAGTCGTTCGACCAGCCCCGCCTCAAACTGGGAATCGACGGCCAGAAACGCCACCAGTGGTACTGCGAGGCTAATGGCAATCAGCAGCAATTGACGTCGCGCCCGCGCACTGGTGAAGGTCTGTTCCTCTGGAAGAACCAGCTTTGCGGAAGACGGTACTTGCTCCGGAGTCGACGCCGAGCCGCTCACACCCTCTCCCGCAACTGCCGGGACGCCTCGATCATGAAGCTGCGCTCTTTCGGGGTCAGCGACGCCTCGCCTTCCAGGTGAATCTTCCCGAGAATCCGATCAAGCTCATCTTCGTCGTAGGTACTCTTCGGCGTCTCGTACAGCCGCACGCTGGGTCTGACTTTGGGGCGGCGCAACTGGGCCACCCGGGGCAACGTCCACGTATCCAGCCGCCAGTTCAGGCGATAATACAGGGCGGCAAATGCCACTCCGCCCAGGTGAGCCATGTGGGCCACAGCGTCGGTCGGCGCCTGTCCAAACAATTGCGCCACAGCGGGAATCGCATCGATCACGACCAAAAAGACCGCCAGCATCCATAGCTCGATGGGGATAATCCCCATCAGCATCAGCTCCATGCGGGGATAGTAAATGGCGGTTAGCGTGATCACGGCCAGCACCGCTCCGGACGCGCCAATCAACTGCAAATGGTTGCCCATGCCGATCGCCGAACCGATGCACACCAGGCCGGCAAACGCAGCGGACAGCACATAGAACCGCAGAAACTCTGAGCGGCCCAGCCGCGCTTCGAGCACTCGGCCAAACATGAACAGCATGAACATGTTGATCAGCAGGTGCAGGAGGTCGGCGGTCGCATGGCAGAACGCATAGGTTACGACCTGCCACACGTAGCCGTTCTGCAGTGACTCGGTGCTCAGGCGGAGAAAGTTCTCCACCACGGGCACGCCGCCGGGTTTGACGAACGCCTGCAAAAAGAACACAGCCGTGGTCACCGCGATCAGGTAGAACGTGACCGTGAGCGTGTCACCGCGCGAGTACCACCCCGCCGTTTCGGGCCGCATGTACTCCCTATTTTCGTACCCCATACCCGTGATCCGATTGCAAACGCCCACCACGCCCGCTGTCAGACGGCTCACGCCGCTGACCCTGCTGCAGACCACCCACCTCGCATCACGAGGCGGTTATTTCGAGCAGACACAACAGCGCGCGTCCGTGGCTCGGGATGAGCCGAGATGGCGACTGGCAGCTCGCCAGTGAATTGATTGTTAGTGATCCGACGGACTTCGACCAGTGAAGATCCCCCTGCCGGATGACGTTTTCCCGGAACGGAATTTGCCCGGATTTGGAGGACTCTGGCCGCCGTCACTCGCGACTGCAGTCACTTGTTACGGCCGTCCCGCTCCGCCGCGACAAGCTCCCGGGCCTCAGTTCGAGCCGCTTGGGCGATGTCGAAAATCCGATGAGATGGCTGATCGTCGCCAGAGCGAAATTTGTCTGCGGGCGACCATCTGAGTGCCACATTCTCAGTGCCACCTTGCTGGCCCCGCGCCCAGGCAGGGGCCTGGTGGGCACGATGTGTTCACGCCCGCCAACGGGTTGCCAGGCACGTCAGCGACGCGTCAGTTCAGTTCCGGAACGCTCAAGCCCGCTTGTCGATCCACGGGGCTCGCGGTCGATTCCAACTGGAGATTTTGATCGATCACAGCCAGAATCGCCTGGTACAGCCGATCCACAGTCTGACGCATTTGCTGCACGCGCACGGCCTGGGCATTGCGGACGGCGGACTGGTCTTGCACGGACTGAATCAAGCCAATCGAAAGCTCCGGGGCAGTCGCCGCGTCAATGTCGGGATCGCCGTTGAGTTCCAGCACGCGCTGATTCAACTGCGAGTTGGCATCGTCGACAAATTCCTGCTGCCGGCGGATGTTCGCCGTGCGTTCCATCAACTGCTCGTCAGCCACATTGAAGCTGGTCTCAAGATCGCGGAAACGGCTCGACTGACCTTCGGGCAGACTGTCGCGGAAACGCCATTCGCCGGCGTTCCAACTGGCGGCCTGATTGGTACGCAGGGCCCCGACGTATTCCATCCGCGCCTGGTTCTGGCCGACATCGACGACCCGAAACAGACCGACAAACTTGAACGAATCTCCGCTGGGCTGAAACGCGGACATGACCGGAATTTTGTCAGCGGGTGTCGCGGGCGGCGCTAGCCCGAGCGAAGTGCCCAATTCTGCCGTAATCTGGCCCGTCGCCGGATTGGTGACCTGGGTCTGCACACCGTTCCAATACCGTCCCCAGCCAAAGCGGGCCCGCTGCAAATCCTTGCGACGCTGCGCATTGGTGGTGCGGGCGTCATCCAGCCCATCAGTGCCGGCCACGAACTTTTCCCGCGCGATGTGCATTTCCTCCAGAACCGTCTGGCGGAACGTGAAATACTGCATCATGAGCACAGTGCCAATGATCGCCAGTACAAGGTTGATCCACAGCAGTACGACGCCCGTCTTGTGCATTGATTCAGACCCCGCAAGGGCAGTGCAGACACAACCGCCGCCAGACCCGACAGGCCTGTGCGCGCAAGTGCTTTGGCAGTATGGAATTCAGCTGGCGAGATCATAGCGCTTGCCGCGGATCGGGGTCAAGAAGATTCCCTACCCCCCGCCAGAAGCCGCGCAAAGTGCAACCACACCGCGCAGCACGGCCAGCCATCGGGCGACGGAAACCCTCAGCGGGGAAGTGCTTACGCCAGCGCAAATGCCTGACGCAGGCCGGTCTCCGCTCGGTCGGCATCGGACTGACGGACAATCGCACTCATCCGCATTTCGCTTGTCCCAACCAGTTCGACGTTCACTGCCGCCTCGTACAGCGCTCGGAACATCCGCTCGCCAACGCCAGTGTGACTGCGCACTCCGATGCCCACCACGGAGATCTTGGCAATCGCGGCATCCGAGGAAATCGCCACCCCCGACCACTGGCCGGTGATTCGCTCGACCACCTGGACCGCCTCTTCCCGCTGGTCTTCGACGCAGGTGAAGGAAATGTGGGCCTCGCCGGACTCTCCGGAGTCTTGCACGATGACATCGACAATCACGCCGGCGTCCGCCACGGCAGTAAACAGCGCTGCACAGACCCCGGGTTGATCGGGCAGATGGCGTACGGTGACCCGCGCCTGGTTAGTATCGACTTCGATCTCGCTGACGACAATGTCTTCCATGCTGGAGACCTGCAGGTTCACCGCAGCCGGCGGCGGCGTTCCGCGGCCATTGGGTCGCCGTGAGACTTCCCGCCCCACGGCCGGCCGAGCCGCCGCGGTGTTGTGCAGTTCAAACCCCTCATGGGCCACCCGGACCGCTTCCTCGCAGCGATCCCGATTGATGAGCACCGAGATTTTGATTTCGCTGGTCGTGATCATCGCGACGTTGATTCCCGCCGCCTCCAAAGCCCGGAACAGTTGCGCGGCCACGCCCGAATGCGTCGGCATCCCTCCTCCGACCACAGACACCTTGGCCACATTCGTTCCGGTGGTCACCGTTCCGGAGCCCAGCTTGGCGATCGCGGCATTGGCTGCCGTCAGGGCATCGGCAAGTTCGTTCTGCGGGACCGTAAACGAAATCTCTGCACGGCCATCGGCACCTACGTTCTGCACGACCAGATCGATGGCAATGCGGGCCTGCGCCATGCTGGAGAAAATGGCGGCCAGGGTCCCCGGTTTGTCGGGCACCTGCCGACAGCTCACGCGGACTTCGTTTTTCACAACCGCCACCCCAGTGACCGCCGCGGACTCTTCGGCCGACGTGCGGGCAATCAGGGTGCCGACATCGTCCGAGAACGACGGCCGGACGCGCAGCGCCACATCGAATTTTTTGGCGAATTCAATCGACCGGGAGTGCATGACTCCGGCCCCCAGGCTCGCCAGTTCCAGCATCTCGTCGTACGAAATCTGCGGGATTTTGCGGGCGGTCGAGACCAGTCGGGGATCAGTGGTGAAGACGCCCTCGACATCGGTGTAAATCTCACACAGTTCCGCTTCCAGTGCGGCTGCCAGCGCGGTGGCCGTGGTGTCGCTCCCGCCGCGACCGAGCGTGGTGATGTCTCCCCGCTCGTCAAAACCCTGAAAGCCTGCGGCAACGACAATTTCGCCCCGCTCGAGGTGCTGCAGAATGCGGGTGGTGGTGATCTGCTGGATGCGGGCTTTGGAATGGGAACCGTCGGTGCGAATGCCCAATTGCTGGCCAGTGAGGCTGACCGCCGTGCGACCCAGCGACTGGATGGCCAGCGCGGTGAGCGCCATCGATTCCTGCTCTCCGGTCGCCAGCAGCACGTCCATTTCGCGCGGGCTCAGCGTGTCGGAAATTTCCGTGGCCAGCGAGATGAGTTCGTCGGTCTTCTTACCACGGGCACTGACGACGACCACCACCTGGTAACCGGCATCTTGTGCGGCGATGGCGCGCCGCGCCGCACCCAGAATCTTGACGCTGTTGGCAACGCTCGTGCCGCCAAACTTCTGAACGAGAATTCTCACCTGTCGCAGCCTTCAACCAGATCGTGTGAACTGTTACGAACACTTGCCCGTTGCGCACCCTGACTCCGTCGGAGAGCGGCTGGAATCGGGTGCATGTTCACGACCGCCCCCGTGAAACACAATCGTCCGGCGAGCGCCAAAGCCAAACGGGGACCGCTCCGGGCTCGGAGGGTCCCCGTCGGGAACAATTCAGTGGACGCCACGGGCTGTCAGGCAGCGCGGCGGCGGCTCATCGGCAGAATGACCGGCGCAACACCCTTGGCCGCATTCACCAGCGCTTCGACCACCTGCAAATCCAGGGCAGACGCCGATTCGGATTCGGGATGGAACTGCACGCCGACGCAGAACCAGTTTTCATCGGTCGACTCGTAGGCTTCAATGACTCCGTCCGGGCAGCGGCCGCTGACCTTGAAGCAGTCGGCCACGCATTCGACGGCCATATGATGGTCGCTGTTCACGCGGATTTCGCCAGGGCCGTAGATGTTGTCCAGCCGGGTGCCGGGCACGACTTCGAGCAGGTGACGGAGATTCTTCTCGGTTGGATCGCGGTGCGGCAGCGCCTTGGGGCAATCCTCGGGAATGTGCTGAAACAGCGATCCGCCGCACATGACGTTCATCGTCTGCATGCCCGACCCGATGGCCAGCACCGGAATCTTCAGTTCGTAGGCAATTCGGGCCAGCCGGCGGTCGAAATTCTCGCGCCGCTCGGGCATCACCCGGACAGCGGGGTGCTTGTCCAATCCCAGGCGAACGGGGTCCATGTCCAGCTTGCAGCCGGTCATGATCAGCCCGTCCATTTGCTGCAACACCTTGCGGAGATCGGCGTCGTCGGAGAGCAGCGGAATCAGTGTCGGAATGCCCCCACTTGTTTCCACAGCATCCATGTATCCGGCAGGCAACCACTGCACCTGCGGCGAATCCTTGGCCAGCGGACGAAAATCACAGTTCAAACCAATGATCGGCTTTTCGCTCATGAACAAGTCTCCTCCTTGAGACGCAGAGTGAGGCGTCCGCCAGCACTCCGCCAGCTTCCGTTTCGAGTCCCCCCGACCTGCGATGCCACGAAAAAAGCGATGGCCGGTCAAACCGGACATCGCTGGTGGTTATCTCAGGTCGCACAGTCAGCCGAAGCCACCACGATCCATTGGAGATCCTCTCCGCCGGAGTTGGCACCCCACGACGCGGCAAGCCCCGCCAGTGCCAATTGTGATGTCTTCCAAACCTGCATCGTTGCCATCCCATCCTTGGGTTGATACGAGGATCTCGCAGCACATCCATGCGCTGAAGCAGAAATCCTCGCGGCAGGCAAGATATAGTTGGTCAAACTGCGACTGTAAAGCGCACTGGAGCATTTTGTGGCGAGCCTTGGTTGCATCCCCTAGATATAGTGTCTCTGTGGCGGTCAGCGGCTGAGGGGGACACCGCGCGTGCGGTCGCGGACCAGATCTTTGCGGCTCGAATTCCTTCGCATGATGAGTTTGTCCGGCAACCGAATTTATGGCCCTGAACATCCAGCTCACTAGCGACTCTGAGGCGGCTACCGCGGCGCTGGCCCAGAGTCTCGCGCCGTTGTTGCAAGCGGGGGATGTGCTGGCTTTGACGGGGGATCTCGGAGCGGGCAAAACGACCTTCACGCGCAGTCTCGTCACGGCACTGGGGGTTCCTGCCACCCAGATCACGAGCCCGACGTTTGTGCTGATTCACGAATACGCTGGTCAGACGCCGCGCGGGGAGCCGGTGACGATTCAGCACTGCGACGTGTATCGGCTGACCGCGCCCCAGCAGTTTCTCGATCTGGGGGTCGAAGACTGGCTCGGACAGGAGGGCATCGCGCTGATCGAATGGGCGGACCGGGTGGCACCTGTGTTGCCCGCGAGCCGATTGGACATAGCCCTGGCCCACACCGGTCTGACGCAGCGCACTCTCACACTGTCGGCAGTGACCGGGCGGGGCCTCGAGCTGCTGCAGCAATGGCAGGCACAACGGACGAACACGGAGTAGAGACCAGCCGCAGTCTGGAAAGCTGGCCGGATACGCTCAACGACTGCAGGGCGACGGAGGCAAAGATCAGTGCAGGTGAGAGCCCGCGCACATGACGGTCAGAACAGGGGATAGATGAACGGGGCGACCGCCGTGCCGCTGAGCCAGACCGCAAACGCGATGCAGCCCAGCGCCAGCAGAATGGGGAGCATCCACCACGCCTTGTGAGTCCGCAGGAAGTCGGCAAATTCGGCCCAGAACCCGACAGGAACGCTCCTGGCCGCGCGATCGAGACGTTCCTCCGGCGAAGACAGCTTCGGGAGCGGGGGAGGCCCGGACTCAGTGCTCGGCGTCGGTCGATCTGAAAGAGGTGGCAGGTCGCTCATTGTTCCCCGCGTCTGGCCTACGTGGCAATGGGAGTGGTAGCGGAGTTGGCGACTCGAGTCTCGGGAGGCATTGTCTGTGACGCAGCGCGAAGTCGCTCGCACACGGTGACCTCTAGTATTGCCGAAAGTAACTTTCCATTGTGCGCGGGCCCGAGGTGTCTCGCCAGCCGGATTGAAATGGACGCCGCGATTGCCACTCCGGGTGTGTTCCGCCAACGGCTCGACGCCACAGCGCCACGGGAGTG
>JBGSIP010000896.1:0-2183 GCA_041742495.1 Planctomycetaceae bacterium | reverse complement strand
CCCGTCGCGACCGTGAGGCTCACGCCAGCCACGACAGGCGCGGGTGCCGCCGCAAACTGCACGGACAACTGCGAGAGTTGCACGGCAGCCGGCGGGGCCTGAGAAGCCGCCACGGGCGTCGCTGCGGCGACGGCGTCAGGCATGTTCACTCGACCAGGCCTTCGCAAGTTCCACGAGGACCATCGCGGCGTGCCACATTTCGATGTCGCTGGTCCATTCGAGGGGCGTGTGGGGGTTGTGTTGCCCCGACGACAGATTGGGAGTCGGCAGTCCCAATGCCGTCAGCAGCGATCCATCGGTGCCACCACGAATGATCTGCAGATTCGGTTCCAGTCCGGCGGCCCGCGTTGCTTCAATCGCTTTGGCAACGGCCCTTGGTTCGCGAGCCAAACCATCCCGCATGTTGCGGTATTGAGTTCGTCGCGTGAGCGTGATCGAGGCCCGGGGATACTTCTGCCGCAGAGTGTCCGCAATCTCTTCGAGCCGCCGATGCTGGTCGTCGAGCGCGGCCGTCTCGAAGTCGCGCAGGATGAGCCGTGCCCGGGCGGCTTCGACTCCCCCTTCCACGTGGTAGGGGTGAATGAAGCCCTCGCGGCCGCGGGTCACTTCCGGAGCCAGCGCATCTTGTGGCAGTGCGGCCAGGAATTCTCCCATGATCCGCAAGGAGTTGACCATACGGCCAAACCCCTCGGAGGGATGCGTGTTGATTCCGTGAACGGCAACTTCGACAGCGTCAGCCGAGAACGTCTCGGTGTCGATGCGGCCATAGCCCTCACTGTCGAGCGTATATCCGACGACACAGTTAAGCTGACGAAGATCGATATGGGCTGTCCCACGGCCAATTTCTTCATCGGTGGTAAAGCACAAGCGGATCGGGCACCGCGGAATCTCCGGATGTGCCAGCAGATGTTCCGTCGCGGCCATGATCGCCGCGATGCCGGACTTGTCGTCGGCACCCAGCAACGAGGTGCCATCGGCGGTAATCACGGTGAATCCCCGGCACTGGGCGAGTGCGGGGTTGTCGGCCACGCGAATCACGCGAGCAGGGTCAGCTGGCAGGACCAAATCGCCGCCCGCATATTGCGGATGCGCCAGCGGGCGAACGACGCGTCCCTGAAATTCTGGTGACGTATCCACGTGAGCCACCCATGCCATCGCGGGGCCAGCGGGTGTCACATTTGCCGGAAGGGTCGCCGTGACCAACGCCTGAGGGGACAACTCCACATCGGCCAACCCCAGGGCACGGCATTCGTCGGCCAACAGTCGCGCCAGTTCCCACTGGCACTCGCTGCTGGGGGCTGACCGCGAAGTCTCATCGGCGGGAGTTCCGATGGCGGCGTAGCGCACAAAGCGATCCGTAATCGCCTGCAGAGCGGCAGGAGTGGGAGACTTGGGTGTGACCCCGGAAAGGGCAGCAGCAGTCATCGCGTCCGACATGAGGGCCCATCAGCAGCAGGCTGGCCTCCGGCCCCATCGGCCGGCGAAATCCCGGCGGAGCTCACCGAGTACGTCAAGTCTAGCCGACGCGTCCAATGATTGCCTCAGCCAGCCCGGGCAGGGGCACCGCCTGATCGGCAAAACCCTCTTCGATGGGGAGTCGTGGCATGCCGAATACGACGCAGGTTTCCTTGTTCTGGGCCAACACCTGGCCACCGGAATTCTTGATCAGCCGGCAGCCCTCCGCGCCGTCGTAGCCCATGCCGGTCATGATCACTCCCAGCGTGTCACGGCCGTACTGGTCATTCACGCTGCGGAACAGGTAATCGACCGACGGCCGGCAGCCTTGTTCCGGCGGATCGTTGGTCAACACGACTGTTGCAGACAGGCCGGCGCGTTTGACTTTCATGTGCTTCCCGCCCGGTGCAATGTAGACGGTCCCCTTCGTCACGGGCTGACCGTCTTCGGCCTCCACCACCTGCAACTTGGACTGACCGTTCAATCCGTTCGCCAGCGACTTGGTGAACAGCGGCGGCATGTGCTGCACCACCAGCACCGGAACCGGGAACGATTCGGGCAGCAAGGGAATCACCTTCCGCAACGCATCCGGCCCACCGGTAGAAACACCGATCACGACAATCGCTGGCCGAGTGCGAACGACGATCTTACGCGCCGTGGGCGTGGCAGCCGAGACTGAGGGTGCGGGGGCCGCAGAGACTGCTGAAGGAGGTATGCGGGTTGCGGCC
>JBGSIP010000895.1:0-4911 GCA_041742495.1 Planctomycetaceae bacterium | reverse complement strand
GATCGACACCACCGACTGCACCGGGACTTGCAGCACGTCGTCGCGGTTGTCGACGATGATTTCAAACTCAGCCGTCAAACCCGGCCGCAATTGTTTGACGCGTTCTGGCGGATCGGTGAGGTTGATGTTGACCTTGTATTGCTTGATATCCGTATTGGGCCAACTGCCTGAGACCGGCACCGAACTGATTTCGGCGATGACCCCATTGAATGACTGACCGGGATACGCCTGCAGGCGAATGACGGCGGGCTGTCCCACCGCGAGTTTGTTCATCACCGATTCATGCACGCGCGCATCAATCTTCATGCGCGAGGTATCTGGCAGGTTGACGATGGCCTGGTGCTCGCGAACAGTCGCACCCTCTTCAATCATGACATCGGGTGAACTGCTGCGACCGCTGGACTGCTGATTGGCATACACCACCTCGCCATCCTGCGGGGCGCGCATCGTGCACTTGGCGATCTGATCTCGACGCCGCTCAAGCTGGTCTTCTTCGGCCTCCAGCGTGAGGCGGGTTTTTTCCAGTTCGGCCTCGGCCTTGGCGAGCGCAGCATTGCCCGTGCGTCGGACCCGGTCGATATCGCGGAGCAGCTCCTTGGACTTGGCTTCCAGTTCGGCAATGGTTCGCTTGTACGTGAATTCGAGCAGCACGCTGAGCTTGGTTTCTTCGTTCTTCAGTTCCATTTCCGCCTTGGTCACCGACAATCGCTCGGCTTCCACGTCGGACAGGCTGCGATAGCCCTTGCTGGCCATCCGTTGAGTGAAGGCATACGACTCGCGGCTACGTTCGCGTTCTTCCCGCTTGAGGTTGATCAAACCTTCGGCTTCGGCCCGCAATTGTTCAAACTCCCCTTCCTGGTACTTCTTCAGGTCGAGGACGGCCAGTTCGAGCGCCAGTTGCGCCGCGGCCATGTTGCTTTCGTTGGTGGTCTGCTCGATCCCCAGATTCTCTTTGGCCGCCGCATAGGCCGCACGAGCGCCGGTCACCGTGATTTCCTGGGTCCGCATCTTTTCTTCGAGGTCAGCCGAGTTGAGCTGACACACGACATCTCCGGCATGGACGTACGTCCCTTCCGGCACGATCGTGATGATCGAGCTGCCGCCGGGAACTTCGCACTCCAGCACGGCATTCCGCTGGCTGTCGAGATTGCCTTTGCCCAGCACGACCAGCCGGAACTGCTTCCGTTCCGCGGGACGAGTCATGCTGCTGGTGGCCACGGCGGACTTCTTATCGCCCGACGTGATGCCCCAGCCAGTCGCGTAGCTGATACCGGCGGCGACTGCGATCAGGGATGTGACGATGAGAATGACCCGTACCGACCCCTGCCGATTGATCGGTGGCAATGGCCGCCGATTCCGCAGGAGTAGAGGGCGCGGGGAACTCTTTCCGCGAGTCGTCTTCGCCGTGGGCGATGGCTGTGGGCGCATGAGCATTCGCCTGCTGTTCAATTGCGGCCGCGACAGGAGCGTCGCGGTCGGAACTCTGGAAGGTGGGGTCGTCGGACGAGCCGGCGATCAATTCGACGGTGGGCACGGGGAGCAGTGTCGTGTCGGCGGGAGGCACTGCCATCGCCGGCGGCAACTCCGCGGGAGTCACCTCCGATCGATTCGCCTCTCGACTCTGCGCCTTGAGCGTCTGATAGTATTCATCCTGCCAGACACCATCCGCGTCAATCTCCATGATATCCATATCGCGGAATATGTTAAGACGCGCCCTCTCATAATCCGCCCAGATTGCAATGAGATTGTTTTGCGCCCGCAGAACATCTTGCAATGCGCTGACCAGATTTCGCCCCGACACCCCGCTGGAGCTCGACCGGGAGCTGCCGGACGAGGAACTGGACGAAGATCCACTGCGGACACTTCCCCGCGGGTCGGCGGATTCGTCGACCGCCTGGTCGTACTGCAACGCGGCGATCCGCAGGGCCAGCCGGGTCGTTTCCAGGTTCTGTTCCAGCGTGTCTAACTGCCGCCACGCGTTGCGGATTTGCTGCTTGACCCGGTCTTCCAGCAGCATGTAGGCCCGGCGGGCCCGCTGGTAGTTGATCTGGGCCGCGCGGTAGTCGTTGCGCTGGGCGTTGTTGTCGATCGGTGCATCGATGTCGATCCCCGCCCGGAAGCTGCTGGACGAACCGCGGAAGTCGACCGGATTCGATTCCCCGGCGGGAGTCCGCACATCCCCCTCGATCCGCACGTTGAAGTTGCTTTCCAGCCGGTTGGCGGCAATTTCCTGCCGTCGGCGGGCGTCCATGACGACCGCCCGCTGGTTCATGAGATCGAGCCGGTTTTCCATCGCCAGGCCAATGGCGTCTTCGAGCGTGATCTCGACCTTGTTCAGGCGGATCAGTTCGACGCGGCTGCCGATCTGAATCCCCTGCAGACTCTGCGTCTGCTTGAGGAGGTCTTCGCGCAACTGACTCATGTCGTTCTGGATGCCAGCGCGGGATTCCTCCGGCAGGTTGTCGCGCCCCAGTGTCGCCGCCAGGTCACGCATCGCGCGGTCCATCGCCACCAGATTCGCCTTCACCCCGTCAAACAGGCCCTGATCGCGATCGACACTCTTGAGCAGGTTGCGCCGGGCCTCATCGCTCGTTGTCGATTCCAATCGCGACGGCAGGCGTTCCCGCAGCTTGGCGCGGTCGGCATCAATCATCGGCACCATTTCGTCAATCGTTCGACGCAACAAGCTGTAGATGCCGGCCGCTGCGTCGCGATACGCCTGCGGCGGCGAGTCCACCGACAGTTCCCCAATCACCGGCGCGATGTTGAGCACATCCTGCTCGAGGTCGGTCAGCCGGGAGTCAATCATCTGGAACGGCGCGATCAGAGAATCGTCAATCGTCACCTGCATGGTGGGCGGCAGCCCCAGCGAAATCTTGTAGGTATCGAGCGAATTGCGGAAACCCAGCACCTGCTGGCGCAATGTCACTTCGGCCGCTCGCAAAGATGACTCCAACTGGGCGACGTCCAGAGTCACCACTTCGCTGCGCAACAGCAGGATGAGTTGCTGAATCGCCCGCTGGTAGGCAACGTCGGTGCTGAGGCTGGCGGCCAGTTCAGCCTGCTCCGCCGACATGGCACCGCGCCATTCGAGCTCGCGCGTTTCGGCCGCGTAGTTCAACACTCCGTCGAGGGCGGGCGGAATCACGAACTCAGGCGGCAGTTCATCCAGCTTCTCGGTCAGCTTGCCAGGCAATCGCGTGGCCAGAGCCCGCAACGATTCTGTTTGCCGCTCCAGCCGGCGAATGATCCCCTGCTGATTGCGGATCCCCTGAATCTGCTCGAGCAAATCGAGAAATCCACTGTTCCCGCCGACGGTGTCTGTGAACAGCGTCTTGCGGAAACGCGCCAGCGAGCGCAGTTGATACAACAGATCGCGTTCGGCCTGGGTCAGGCCTTCCATCGCAATCTTCCGCCCGGCCCCGAGCGCCAGGGGCTGGACCAGCGAATACGAGAGGACGCTGGCCGTCGAAGTCGAATTGCGACCGGAAAACAGCCACAACGTGTTGTTGGCCAATTCCACCGCCCATTGCCCGCCCGAAGGGAGCGCCTGACTGATGCCCGCCACGCTGCCCAATCCCAGTGAGCTTTGCGTCGAGGGAACTTCGGTATTGACCGCCGCCAGCGAGGGCTCGCGTCCATTCCGTGTCAGGTAGCGGGTCTGAAACTGAAACCGCTGAAACGTGAGATCCAGCGCCGTGAGGTACAGGTCTTCCAGTTGCGTCTGGTAGTCGCGACTGTGGATGTAAGACAACTCGATCGACTGCACGAGCGTCAGATCCCGCAGTGTGGGGACTTGCCCCACGTACTCGCCCGTGTCGGGATCGATCATATCTGTCGACAGATCAAACGGAGCCAGCCAGTGCGGGTTTTCGACCCCCAGCGTGGTACCGAGCTTGTGCCAGCTTTTGTAGCCGGGAATGCCGTCGGCACACTGCATGAACGTGTTGGCGGCAGGATCATCCGGTGGCAGCGGAGTGCAATCGGGATTGAACGGATCATAGAACCGGCTGCGCGGATCGGGTTGGATGGCGACGCGTGGCACCTGCCAGCGACCGTCCAGTTCCTTCTGGTGCACGGCGCGATACGCATCGCGGTCGGCCTGAGCGCGCCAGAACCCACGCGAGCAACCGCCGCTCAGGCTGGTCAACAGCGCGGCAATGACGCACCGGTGCAGTGATTTTTTCCAGGCAGCCCGTCGACGAACAGCAGCGCTGGTCGTGGAGCAGAGGCCGACAGCACAGCGAGAGATTCCGAACATCCGTGTCCTCATGACGACGGGAACCCGGGTCTGGTTTTGGCGGCGAAGAAAAGCACATCCCTGTGCGGCTTTCGCGAACCAACGGGAGGCGCGTTTCGATCGCGCCAATCGCATCTATTGGTTCGTCATGCACGACCGGCCAGACCAGCACGGAAGGCAGCGTCCGCAAATTCGGCACAACCCCGCCGCAGGTCCCCCAGCACAGCCCGCAGTCCCGTCAGATCGGCTATGATCCGAGCGACACAAACAACCGGAATATTTTGCCCAGAGTGCAACCCTGGCAGCGCGCGAATGCCCGTCGGCGGATCGCACGTCTGACCACTGGTAGTGGTTGAGCAAATTCCGGCCGCGAGCTCCAATTCGCAGACAATTCTCCTGAGACCCGCTTCTCCTATGCCCCCCTTACCCTCGCCTGCCGCTGACTTGCCCGTCGCCACCTGGCCGACTCGGTCGTTGTATGTGCATGTGCCGTTTTTCCGGCATCGCTGCGGCTATTGCGATTTCACGCTGGTGGCCGGACGGGACGGTTTGATCGGGCGGTATCTGGCGGCGATCGAGGCGGAGTTGCGGTCGCGGCCGCCGGCGGCACCGCTGGAGACGCTGTATCTGGGCGGTGGCACTCCGACGCATCTGCCGCTGCGGGACTTGCG
>JBGSIP010000894.1:0-3907 GCA_041742495.1 Planctomycetaceae bacterium | reverse complement strand
GGTCGCCAGCAGCCATTCCGGCCGCAGTTTTCGGGCCGTCGTCCAGACCAGTCGCGGATCGAACCGCGTGCAGAACGTGCCGAGCCAGCCGGGGAAATACCAGCGGGGCGCCCAGCGATTCTCGACCGGCTGCACCAGCAGCAAAAACAGGCCAATCACCGCAGCGGGCAGGACGACCCCCACCGGTCCTTTGGCCAGCACCGCCAGACTCATCATCGCAAACATGGCCACATGCCCCGACCAGTGCCGCGGCAGAAGTTGTGCCGGCCAGCGACTGGCGGGATCGGAGGAACGACGCTGCAGGCGTGCGTCGCCTGCGGTGCCGCTCAACGCAAAGACAAACGCCGTGAAGGCCCCCGTGGTGCAGAAGATCAGTGTGGCGTCGGGGGTCGCAGCACGCGAGACCGTCACAAACATCAGACTCGTGGCCAGAATCGTCCCCGCGAACAGACCCGTTTCGCGACTGTACAGCCGCCGGCCCAGGTGATAGGTCATCAGCACCGTACCGACAGACAACAATGCCGACGGAACGCGCGCGGCAAACTCACTCACTCCCAAAGCCGAAAACGACGTCAGCATCAGCCAATACAACAGGATCGGCTTGTCCGTGCGAAGTTCCTGATTGAACGTCGGCACGATCCAGTCGCCGCGGAGGTACATTTCCTGTCCGCAGGCGGCGTTCTTGGGTTCGTCTTCGTCAAACAGACGTGATCCGCCCAAGTTCGTCCAGAAGACCACCACGGCCAGCAACACGACGACGACGCCCGGCCCCCAGGTGAGCTGCGGCCAGCGCACGCGCGACATCCAGCCAGTTGGCAGCCAGGCAGTCAGAGCAGATTTATTCATGCGATTCAGCGGGCCGTTCAGGGCAGAAAAATGGGTGCCAACAGCATGCGCAGCCTTCGCAGAGGTACGCCGCAGTGACAGTAAGGACTGCAGCGCCCGCCGCGAACTGGAGTTGAACGGCCGGGCCGCGAATTGTCAGTCCGCACGGCAGCAGCGCAAGACAGCGCTCACCGATTGCGGTCGCGAGCGCCAGGCGGACAACCTCATCCGTTCACTGCTGCCGCCGGCATCATGACGACGTCAGCAAATCGGCCCAGATCGTCCAGGCACAGTTCACGCAGGGAGTGCACCATCAATCCTCGCGCGCGAAATACGTCCAAGGCCGCTCGTCGATATTTTCGTTTGTGCATGTCATCGAGGATGAGAATGCCGCCTGGCTTCACGCGGGAAATGACCTGCGGCAGAACGTCGGCCCGCATTTGCATACTGCCCACGTCATGAAACAGCAAATCGAATTGCTGGGTGGTGCGGGTGAAATCGTCCCACGCATACAGATGGCTGGTGTCCGCCTGTTGAGCCTGGAGATACTCACGTGTCTTCTCCAGCCAGCCGGGATGATCGTCGGTCGAATACACAGTGACCGGCATTCCAGCCGTTGCCGCGTAGCGACGCAGCACAAATGAGCTGAAGCCAGAACCCGTGTCGGCGACTGCTGCGGGCCGGATTAGCCGCGCCAATGTGAACAGCAGCGCACTGATCTTCCAAGAAACGGCCATTTCGGGTGTCGAGACTTCCCGCACATACAGCTCGTGCTGCCGGCTCAGTTCCGTCAGATCGTGCTCGACAGTTGACTGGATGGCTCGCTGCAACAGCAGGGCGGGAAAGTTGTCGGCCAGACGGACCTTGCGTCGACCCGCAAATGGCAGCAGCGAATTCAGCATGGCAGCGACCCTTCCATGAGTTCGTGCACTTCGGCTTCCAGACTCGCCAGTCGCGCAGAGTCCGGCGGAACCGAGACGCGTCGATTTTTTTTGGCGTTCACCCGCAGTCGACGCTTTCTCAGGTAGGCCAGCCACGTTGACCATCCTGAGCAATCCAGCGCGAGGCCCGCACAAAATTGCTTGAAGCCCTCACTGGTCCCCAGTTGTTCGACAGAGGTCCGCACCACGCGGCCATCCCGTTCGCGAACCAGTTGACTGAGGTGTTGTTTCCTTTTTTCGATTTCACAGCAATACCAATAACACAATTGGTAGTCGTTCAGAGCTTCCCACCCCGGGAGCTGGGTCAGACAGGTCGGGTCATCGGGCGAGAGACAGAACTCCAGCCCCAACGTGGTGCGTCCCGGAACAGTCCCCACGCGAGCGAGACTCAGGGCCACCTGGCGCGGACGGCGGTCCAGCAGAATCAGGTCCGGTGTGGGAAGCTCCGGCCGTGCCAGCCAAGCCTGCAGAAACCCCTTGCAGCACATGTGGCTGGCCTCAACGTAGACCGGCTTGGTCTGCGTGTAGGCGAGGACGGGCAGTTTCTGCTCGACCAAGAAGCGGTCTGCCTCACCCGGAGTTGTCTGCGCCAATCGCAGACTCTCTTCGTACGAGGGTGGAGGCTCGTGGCAGGCACACACGTCGGGCAACACCGACAGCAGTTCCGCGACAAAGCCGGTCCCGCTGCGACCGGTGGTCACCGTGAACACAAATCGTTGACGGGCCAACCGCGTCAAGATCGACTGGCAAATGACGCGGCGGTCAGCCGGCGACCAAATCCTCAACGGAGCCCTGACAGCCACAGAAGCCTGGGTCAACTGGGACAATTGAGCAGATGGCGACGGGGACATAGATTGGCCTCATTTTGCGGATCTTTAGCCCCCCTACATTTTTTTATCGGCCATACCTGCTGCCCAGATTACTTTTATTGAAGCCAAATCGTGATTGCAGAATGACTTGGGTTGCGAACCGGCTGTGGGATTCCCCACCTGCCCACCCGCGATACGGTTCCCGACGACGGTCGGTTCGGAACTGCAACCACGCGAACAAAGTCGTCTGACAAGTTTTCGGGAGTGGTCCTGTTGGCAGCGGGCCATTCAGCGTGACACGTCATCACGCCCGAACCAACCCAAGTTCCCAAATCGCTCCGGCCTTTGGAATTTTCCGATAAACGGCTCATAAACACAGCCATTCATTCATGTTAAGCACGACGATCGCCCCGTGATGGGCGGCGTCTTGGCCATTGCGCAGTGCCGTTTGGACTCTCGATTGCTATGAGTTCGGGTGGACTGGTTAGCGATCGCTCACCGTGGCGGTCAGCGGGAGAGTACTTCCCTGACCGCAAGAGCCAATCGAAAAATCCTTAGAACGAGGACGGCATCATGAGAGGCAAGATTCTGGCAGTCGCGTGCATGGCAGCCATCGCGGTTTTCTCGATGGAATCACAAGCTCACGCCCGCCGCGGCGGGTTTTCCATCGGCGTAGGCCCTGGCGGTTTTTACGGTGGGTACTCGAACTGGAATCGGGGCTACCAGGGGAACTACCGACCGGCCTACCGAAGCTCCAACAACTACAACCGCAGGGGCTACTACGGTCCCGCGAATTACAACCGCGGTTACCACAACCAAGGTTACTACCGCTTTTGGTAACGCAGTCCGTCCAGGCATTCTGGGAGCCTTGTAACTTCCGTGATGCCGGGCTGCGGGGCGTTACCGAACGTACGAATTCTGGAGAACATGATGGCAAATCGATGATCTCCTGGATTTTTGAAACTTCTTCGCTTTGTGGTGTCCTCAGCGGTGCACGGCGAACGCTAAGGATCAGTGAGGGCAGACCCCTCAGCGGGCATCCGAATGGGTTGAACAAAGGAGCGGAGAGATGAAAGCGAAAACACTGATGCTGTCTTGTGTGGCAGTTGTCGGCCTGATGCTGGCAGGCGCTGCACAATCACAGGCTGGCGGGGGTTTCTACGTCGCGTTTGGCAATGGCGGGTACGGCGGGGGATATTCCTCTTACGGCTACGCGAACCGCGGGTACAGCCCCTATTACGGCGGCTATCGCGGCGGGTACTACAACCAGCCGTACTACGGTGGCTATCGCGGTGGCTACGGTGGCGGTTACGGCGGTGGCTACGGTGGTGG
>JBGSIP010000893.1:0-4474 GCA_041742495.1 Planctomycetaceae bacterium | reverse complement strand
CGTGGCCACGACGCTGTCAGGACCCAGGTCAAGCGTCCACGCGGGTTTGGCACCCGCGGAGAGCGGCACGGGTTGCAACTGCCCCGTGAGTGATTCAGCGAGCACGACCGGCCCGACCGAGAACAATCGGCGGACTCCCTGAGGCCAAGGGTGCGACATCGTGGCCGCCATGGTGAGTGGGTCGAGCAGCTTGATCTCCCCGACCGTGGCGTCGTAAACGACGATTGTTTGGCCGGTGTAACAGGATTGATATTCCGTCCCAAAGTTCGAGTTGCCGACCTCCACGAGCGCCGGAGTCGGCGCCCGTCGCAACTGAATGCGGTGTGCCGTGCCAGTGGAGTCCCACGCCACGAGCGTGTCATCGCTGACCACATCGAGTCGCATCCACGTCGGTTGGGCTGCGGCACCCACCGGCAGCAGAAATTCCTCCGCTCGCGAATTGCCGCCGGTCCCCACGGATGCGAACGAAAGCTTGCCCGCCTGCGGCAGGACGAGGCCAGCACGCAGACTGCCCGGCGCGCAGACCAGTGGTTCGGTCAATCGAATCGTTCGCAACAACTGCCCATTGCGGTTGACTGTCCACAGCACAGGGTCGGGAGGAGCCGACCACACCACCAAATTGCCATCCGCGAGCGTGCTGCCATCGACGGCGATGTTGACTCGTTCGCCGACTGTCAGCGACAGCGTGGGATTGAAAACCACGCCCCCCTGGGACCAGACACCGGCGGGAACGCGACAAATGTGTCCGGCATCGGTGACAAACGTCACGTTGCCATCCTCAATCGCCGTGGAGGCCACACAGCGTGCGCCGAGTGTCGCCCGCCATTCGCTGACCATGGTCGTCAAATTCACATGGGCCACGAACGTGCCGGCAGACCCGGCCATGTCCCGCGCGACAAACAGATTGCTGGTCTCCTGCACCAGTGGTTGAGTCACCCGACCTTCCAGTGGCATGGCCAGATTGGGCACGAGCGCGTCAGCAGCCAGTTGGAAGGCGCGAGGCGTCATGCCGTTCATCCACACTCGGTCTTCCGTCCCGGCCCACAGAAACAACGGCGTGTCCGTCGCTGGTTCTGCCTGAAAACTGGCGATTCGCGTGAGCGGAGGATCTCGGGCGTCGTCGGAGACCGTATAGACGGTCAGTCGTTCCGGCCGAGTACCCACATAAAGTTCTTTGCCGCGCAGAACAGGCGTGTCAACCACGTCCCCTTCGAGCGGGACAACCGTGCGGACCGACAACCGTGTGTCATTGTTGGCCTCCATCACCACCACCCGACTGTTGCCGGGAGTTGTCCGCTCGAACTGCAGGAAGTATCGGCCGGCACTCAGCAGCGGCACAGATACGCCCCCTGCCTGATGTCCGACCGAACTGACGTCGCGGCAGGCCAGCGGGTTGCGGTCGAGTGTGTAGATCACCTCTTCGCGCCCGGAGATCATGAGCCGGCGACCTTCGCGGTCCGGCGTGGGGGGGCCAATCACGGCTTGAGGAAATTCAGCAAACCCCAACTGCTGACCGGTCTGCAGATCAATTTGCCACAACCGGCGGTTCTGGGTCGTGACCAGAACTTGTCCCGCATCCACCAGCGGACTTGACGTGGGAGTGCTCTCCAGCGACTGACTCCAACGCTGTTTTCCGTCTGCCAACCCGACACACGCAATGCCGCGTCCGTCGGCTGACGGCAGCAGCAGGCAGTCCTCCCCCAGCGAAACCCGCACGGGAAAGAAGGCCTGGGGAAAGCCACACGGGTAAGACCATTGCACTTCGCCAGTGACAGAGTCGAGACCAAAGCAGCGCCCCTTGTCACACGCCCAGACGTTTCTACCGACAGAGGACTGGTCCGATCGCGACCGGCTGCGCACGGCAATCACGGTGGTGGCAAAAGGGCTGTCTTGCGCATTGGTGTTTGCAGGCTCCATCACGGCCTGGGCACGCACGGCCTCCCGGACCATGACGATGGCCTGCTCGTAAGGTTCCCGCACCCCTTTGAGCACGGCGTATTCGGGATAGCGGGTGACCAGTTCCCGGCGTGCTCGCATCAAGTCGAAGACCTGCCCCGAGGCCAAGGACTGCTGCATGGCCGCCAGTGCCCGGTTGAGGCCCTCGTACTGAAAGATCATCTTTTCAGAAGCTGTCCAGGCCTGATCGATCCGCCGCAACAGGTCGGTCAACGGCGCGTCGGCAGGCTGATAACGTTCCACAAAGGCTTTGCCTTCGTTGGAGCGATCCAGCAGGTCCCGTTTCTTCTCGGCACCGGCCGCTTTCGCCGCCCCGAGTCCAATTTTCCCTCCGTATTCGACCAGCGTCGGCGCCAGTTCAGAAAAGCCCGGCAAATCCCGCTGCTGTTCCACAAGTTGGTTCAGTGCCTGCAGGCCAAGTTCCCAATTGGGCGAGCCTCCCGACACATACTGATCAACGCGGGTCTTGCCCAGTTCCAATCGCGCAGCCGGGGCCGTCAGGCTGGCCGCATGCTCGCCAAGAAACAATTCATACGCCAAAATCGCCTGAGCGTATTTGTTCTCGTCACGCAGTTGTCGAGCCGCCTGCAATTTCTGTTCGGCTTCATTGCGGGCGAACAAGAACAAGAACGTGAACACCGCCAGCACAAAGGCTCCCAGCAGACCCGAGAGCCACAACAACAGCGGCGACTTCAACAGTTCTTGTTCACCGGGACGCTTGCGACGCGTGTTGCGAATGCGTGACCGGGCCAGTTCGGCCGGACTGGGTGGCGCTGCCAGAGTTTCCACGGCCGCGTCCACTTCGTCGACTTCGCTGGCTCCCCACTTCTTGCGGGTGAGCGGGGCTGGTCGTTCGCGTTTCGCATCACTCCCCCCGCCGGGATCACCTTGAGACGAACCCTCTGTTCTTTCTGGCGAATCGTCGGCGTTGGACTTACCCTTCTTCGCCCGCGACTTGTCCCGTTTGGAAGTCCGTCCTTTGGCATCGTCGTCAAACCCCAGCGGCGCCACGGGTGGCACTTCCTCGACCGCTGCATCGTCGGCTCCGCGATCAAACGCCGCTTGCCGAGCCTGCAGGTCCAGTTCTTCCGTCAGCGGTTTGAGCAGGCCGAGCCCGTCCAAGGGACCCGCATCCCATTCCGCTGGGTCTGCCCCGTCGGGCACGATCGAAGCCGCCGGATCGACGACCACCAGATCATCTGGCCCGACCCGCAAGACACTGCCTGGCTTGAGCTGACCAAAGCGGACTTCGCGACCGTCGATGTCCAACCCGAGAGCGGTGACGGCCGTGGCTTCAAAGCCGCCATCCCGAAAGGCGATGCGCCCATGCACGGGAGGCACGCTGTCGTCGTCAATAAGAATGTCGCAGCCGCGGCGGCTGCCGATTGTCAGGACGACGTCTTCCGCCAGCGCGAATTCTTCGCGCTCCCCGTCCTGTTTCTGCCACTGCAAAACCCACATCGAGTTGACCAATCCTCAAGATGGCTGTCCGCACATCGCGCGGCCAGGCCAGCGGCCTGATTCCGGCGATGCGGGAGTTCAATCCTCCGTCGCAGCTCACCAGAGCCGGACGGAAGTGATCGTCGTGTCGCACTGCAGTCTGTGTGTGCCGTTCGCTTAACTTTCGCCGCCGCCCTGCGAGGCCCACCGAATCCGTTGGATGCCAACCTCGTTCGCGATATCGATCACCGAGACAACCGTGCCGTGCCGAGCCCCGGCATCGGGAGTGAGCAGCAACTCCCCCTTGCCGGTCTGGCTGCGAATGGTGATGAGACGATTGGCCAGATCATCAATGCTGCCCAGCGGTTCGTCTTCCACCATGATGGCATTGTTGGCGTCGATCTCGACGATAATGGACTGATCTTCAAATTCCTCTAGTACCATCGCTGCCATCGCCCCCTGCTTGTCAGGATCTGGAGCGGGCACTTCGAGCGACTTCTGCACGGAGAACGAGGCGGTGACCATAAAAAAGATCAGCAGGAGGAACGTCACATCGACCATCGGGGTGAGATCCATTTCCTCCACGGTTTCGGTCGATCGGCGAAACTGAAACTCTGCTTCATCGTCCGACTCCTCGTCATCCTCCTCGCGAACTCCATTGAATGCTGCCGCCATTTCCTCAGGTCGCGGCTGTGTGTCTGCCGCGTTCTCTTCCCGAGAGGCATCTTCGTCCTGCTCGACGTCAGCCTGAGTGGCCGCGGCGGCAACGGGCTCTGCCTGTGCGGACTCGTGGGCCTCCACATCGAAGAGCGCTGCCAGCAATTCGCGCCGCAGATCCTCGGGAATATCACCGCTGGGCGATGCCGAGTCGTCCACGGGGGGCTGTGAGGGTGCGTCGAGAGTCGCCGCGGGACTGAATTCTGCAGCCGGCGTCCCTCCCCACTCCGCCACGGGCTGGTTCTGTACTGGCGACGGAATTTCTGCTCCTGCCGCCGGCAGGTCTGCCTCGACGGGAACGATCGGTTCGGACGGTGCGACGGTCGCCGCGGTCGGAACTGTCGGCTCGGCTTGCGCAGCG
>JBGSIP010000892.1:0-2059 GCA_041742495.1 Planctomycetaceae bacterium | reverse complement strand
AGGATCTTCTTCGCGACGCGGCTCCCGTGGCGGACTCTGCCGCTGTTCGGAAATCCCCACCGCGCCTACCGCCTCGGGGTAGCCCTCCAGGTACTGCTGGCGCAACCGATCTGGTTTGGGCAGCGGGGGGTGATCGTCCAGCGGATCGCGCGGATACGGGGGCGGAATGAGACTGGCGGGGACGTAAGGCAGACTGTCAATCGGCAGTCGCAAGCCAACCGGCGAATCCCCCGGCAGCAGGAACATACGATCGGAGCGCACCGGCCAAGGGCCGCTCACCCACCGTGGCTGGGACTGCCACCACGCTCGCCGCAGCGGCATCACCAGTCCGCTGGGCGCATTGATTCCCGCCTGAAACACGGCCGCCAGTCGGGACCGTTCTTCAGGATCGCGCAACTTGGGGTCGCGCGGATCCAAATTCACCGGCAGCCGCTGCTCCTTGAGCATGTAGTGAAACACATCTTCATACGCGGGGACCACCCAGCGCACGTCGATGCCCAGCAGTCGCCCCAGATGCAGTGCAAATTTCTGCGCGTCTTCAAACTTGTATCCGTAGTCCTTATTCGCTTCGGCAAACAGCTTGGGATTGTGCCAGAACGGCAAGCCGTCTTTGCGCCAATAACAGCCCAGTGCCCACCGCGGCAGCGACTCTCCGGGATACCATTTTCCCTGCCCAAAGTGCAGCAGCGGCCCATTGCCACAACGTTCCCACAGCCGGCGAATGAGCACCTCGGACAAATAACGCTTGTGATGTCCGACCGCCGCCGAATTCCATTCGGGACTGTCCATATCATCAATCGACACAAACGTCGGCTCACCCCCCATCGTCAGCCGCACGTCCTGTCGCTGTAGCGCTGCGTCGACGTCGTGCCCGAGTCGCTCAATCTGCTGCCAGTCTTCATCGGCATAGGGCTTGGTGACCCGCGGATCTTCATGAATCCGGGTCACCTGCATCTGAAAATCGAACTCAACTTCGCACTCATCCAGCGCGCCTGTGATGGGAGCGGCCGAACTCGGATCGGGCGTACACGCCAGCGGAATGTGTCCTTCGCCAGCGAACAGTCCCGACGTCGGATCCAGGCCCACCCACCCCGCACCCGGCAGAAAGATCTCTGCCCACGCATGCAGATCCGTAAAGTCCACTTCCGTTCCGGAAGGGCCATCCAGAGCCCTCAAATCGGGAGCCAACTGGATGAGGTAGCCCGATACAAACCGGCTCGCCAGCCCCAGGTGACGCGCTGTCTGCACCATCAGCCAGGCAGAATCACGGCACGATCCGGACCCCGTGGTGAGGGTCTCCTCCGGCGACTGCACCCCCGGTTCCATCCGGATCAGATACTTCACATCTCCATGAATTTTCTGATTGAGCGCCACCAGAAAATCGACGGTCCGCAGCGGCGTGAGATCGATCGAGGCCACATACTTGGCCAACCTCGGTGTGAGCGGCTCCTTTTCGAGAAACGGAACCAGTTCCTTCGCCAGCCACGGCGCATACTCAAACGGCACCGATTCCGCCGACGCTTCCACAAAGAAATCGAATGGATTGATGACGGTCATCTCCGCCACCAGATCCACCTCCACTGACAACTCGCGCGTCGGCTCCTGGAACACATAGCGAGCGAGAAAATTACTGTGTGGATCCTGCTGCCAGTTCACAAAGTGCTTCTCGGGACCAACTTTCAATGAATACGCGCGGATGGGCGTGCGGCAATGCGGACAAGGCCTTAACCGCACCAGATGTGGTGCGAGCGACACCAGTCGGTCATAGCGATAGGTCGTCTTGTGATGCAGGGCAACGCGAATCGTCATCGGCGGGATTTCACTTTCACCAGGTAGCCATCGGCCGCCACTGACAGCAGCTCAATACAGAAACGGACGGGTGGCATTTTTCTCAGGCAGGACTTCACGCTCGTTGCCCGCAACTCCCGTGCGAAGGGAGTCCAGCGGGCCAGTCGGGTCACAATTTTCAGGCAGCATGCGCTGGTCAGTTCGACTGGGCTGGCCGTCGGCTGTTTTCACTCCAGACAGACCCGCCTCCGGGTCGTGGCCGGCCACGCTA
>JBGSIP010000891.1:0-2956 GCA_041742495.1 Planctomycetaceae bacterium | reverse complement strand
GGGATCCAGCAGGACCTGGATCACTCGGGGTTGCCCACCCACCACATAGGCTCGTGACACATCCATGACACTCGCCAAACGCTGCGCCAGTTCTTCACCCACGCGCCGCAACGTCATGCCGTCCGCCGCACGACTGGCCAGTGTCAAATTCACAATCGGCACATCGTCGATCTCGATCGGCTTGACCACCCAACCGGTCACGCCTGGTGGCACGATGTCGACGTTCTCGTCGAGTTTCTTCTGCAGCTTGACCAGACTCCGCTCGCGGTCTTCCCCCACGTAGTAGCGAACGGTGATGATCGCCTGATCCGTGCGGCTCATCGAGTACACATACTCGACGCCATCGATCTGATAGAGCATCTTCTCGAGCGGGGTTGTCACCAGCTGTTCCAATTCACTGGCCGAGTGGCCGGGAAAGCTGACGAACACATCGGCCAGCGGCACCACGATCTGCGGATCTTCCTCGCGGGGCGTCAGACCTAGCGCGGCCAATCCCACGACGGTGGCCAGCAGAATCAAGATCAACGAGAGATTCGTCTCCAGGAAGATCTTAACGATGCGATTCGTGAATCCGTGCTCAACGCCCGGCACCATCTCCGTGTGCTCACTCATGGCTCGCCTCCTGCGCCGTTCCGCTCTGACCTTCTGTCTTCTGCGCGCCAGCAGCCGCGGCGGGGACCGCTGGGGATGTCGCGGGAACGAAGACCAGTTCACCGGCCTGCAATCCCGACAACACTTCGATTTGATCCGACAGCACCTTGCCGTCCTCGGTCGGAACGTCACCCAATTCACGTCCCGTGCGAATGGCACGTTGGATGATGCGATCCTGCTCCGTGACTTCGACCAGTTCGAGTTGGCCTACCTTGCGGACCGCACGGCGCGGGATCACGATCACGGTCTCTTCGCCCAGCGGGATCAAGATGCGGCCGAACATGCCCGAGAAAATTCCATCGGGGCAGGGCCCCGTCACTTTGACTTGAAACGCGCGGCTGGATGCCTGAGCCTGGGGCACAATCTCACTGACCCTGCCCGTGCATTGTTTGTCGAGTCCGTCAATACGCACGCCGATGTCCTGACCGACCTCCAGCATGTGTGTCAGCGACTCGCGTACGTTCGCTACGAGTTGCATTTGTTTGGGATCATAGAGGGTGACAAGCAATTTACCCGGCGTCACCATGTCTCCCACATCCACCTGCTTGTCAATGACCGTGCCGTCGAACGGGGCCCGCACCGTGGCCCAATCGAGCGAGGCCTGAACTTCATTGACCGTCTCCTGAGCTCGCTCGAGTTCTGCATCGGCCGATCGCAACGCCGTTTGGGCCTTCTCATAGTCTTGGCGGCTGATCGCGTTGGACTGAATCAGCGTGGCACTACGCTGTTCATCGGCAAGAGCCTGGGCCCGAACCGCTTCCATCGAAGTCACCGTCGCCTTGGCCTGTTGCAACTTGGCCTGCAGGTCGGTGTCGTCCAATCGCACTAGAACATCGTCGGTTTTTACCTCTTGCCCAGCCCGCAGATTGACTTCGACCACACGCGCCAACAGCTTCGAACCGACGGCCATCTCACGCACCGCACGAATCGACCCCACAGCCGACTCGACGACCGGCAATGAGATCTGGCGGACCGGTTCGGTCGTTCCCGCCGGGCGTTCCGCCTGAACCGGCTCACTCGGCGTCTCGGACACCTTGGGGGAGAACTTTCCGGCCAAGTAGAGCAAGGGCACGGCCACCAGCACCGAGAACCCGCAGATTACCACCAAGGTCCGGCCCCAACCCGCCAATTGCTTTGCGAGCCCCGTTTGCCTGGCCATAAACCACCTCAATCCCGTTGTGCGTAAGGACTTGTCCGGTAACCCGTCCCATATCGTACCGCGATCGGGTCGCGTCCGCAGCTACCGGCAGCCATCATTGGTAGACGAGCCAAACGCGATCCGGTTACACGCTTTTCGCCCCCCGTAAAGGATGCGCCCCTCCAACCGGCAGCCGGCAGCGACACTTTCCTTCCCTGCCGGCAGTTGCCACAATGCAGGTCGCTGGATCCAACCGGAACGGTCCGACCCTGATTGGGGGTCGACGAATTGGCCCGACATGACGGGGCTGCGGAGAAATGGCATACCATGCAGGCGACGACATTGGCGACCAGTCAGGCCCAGGCACCCGTGTTGACGTTGATCGGCAACACACCCCTCATTCCACTGCGGTTTGAGCCGGAAGGGGTGACGCTGCTTGCCAAGTGTGAGTTTTTGAATCCGAGCGGCAGCATCAAGGATCGCTTCGCACAGTGCGTGATCCGCGATGCCGAGCAGCGCGGACTGCTGCGGCCCGATTCGATCATTCTGGAATGCACCAGCGGCAACACGGGTATTGCGTTGGCCATGGTCGGCGCGGCACGTGGCTATGGCGTGACGATTCTGATGAGCGAGGGGGCGAGTGTGGAACGTCGGTATCTGCTGCGACGTTTCGGCGCGGAGGTGATCCTGATTCCCTCGGGCCAGTCCTACCAAGCGGGCATCGAGCTTTCGCGGGACATGGCCGCCCGTGATCCGCGTTACTTCCTCCCGCGCCAGTTCGAAAATCCGCTCAACACGGAAGACCACGAGCACTACACCGGACCGGAGATCATTCGCCAGGTGCCCGGCCCCATCGATGCGTTTGTGGCCGGTTACGGCACAGGGGGATCGTTGGGCGGCTGCGGCCGAGCGATCAAGGCCCGGTATCCGCAAACGCGCGTCGTCGCAATGGAACCGGCCGATGACGATCTGCACGCGGCCGAGTGTCGCTGCTGTTTCTGTATCGAAGGGGTGGCCGGCAAGGGATTCGTGCCGCCGCTGCTGAGAAACGCGCCGCTCGATGCCACGGTCAAGATTCAGACTGACGAGGCAATGCAAACCACGCGTCGCCTTCATCGCGAGTTTGGCCTGTTGGTGGGAACCAGTTCGGGCGCCAACGTGGCAGCC
>JBGSIP010000890.1:0-3254 GCA_041742495.1 Planctomycetaceae bacterium | reverse complement strand
GCGGGAACTGTGCTGAAGAAAGTTCAGTCGATCGGCTGGTGAGATCAAGCGGCGGTCTGGCTCTTCCCAGCGGCGTGCAAGTTGAACCACGCCCGCGCGGAAACGGCGAGAGGGGGTGCTGACGGCGGGCATTTCTCGTTGGCCGTCGCTTCAGATCGCCCCGGCGGGCCACTAAACTGCGTTTCGTTCTGCCGCGACGTTCCGAGTGGAGTGAACCGGCAGCCTGCGAGACAGGGTTGTGGCCTATGGGCTCTTGTTCCCGGTCTTTCGCAGTTCCACGCAGCAGGCTTGCACAAAAACTCTGGCTTTTACGAAACACAGTCTTTCACGATCGAGGCGTGTCATGAAGGTGGCGTTGTTGACAGGTGGCGGGGATTGCCCGGGATTGAATGCCGTCATTCGGGGCGTGGTGCGGACCGTAGCCAATGGCGGCGGAGAAACGGTTGGCCTGCTGGAAGGCTGGCGCGGTGCCATCGAGGGAAACACGACTCCCCTGACCATTGAGAACACCGACGACATCATTGCCCGGGGTGGAACCATTCTCGGCTCGTCGCGGACCAATCCGTTCAAAGATCCCAGCCTGATCACGCGCATCGAAGAGACCTACAAGCGACTGGGTCTCGACGCCCTGATTGCCATCGGCGGGGACGACACGCTGGGCGTCGCGAGCAAGCTGTACAGCGAACGCAAGATGAACACCATTGGCGTGCCCAAGACGATCGACAACGATCTCTCCGCCACCGACCAGACGTTTGGCTTTGATACCTGTATCAACATTGTCATGGAGGCTGTGGATCGCCTGCGCACCACTGCCGAGTCACACCGCCGGATTCTGGTGTGTGAGGTGATGGGGCGGCATGCGGGCTGGATCGCCTGTTACTCGGCCATCGCGACCGCGGCCGACTACTTCATGGTGCCGGAACGAGAAGTCGACGTGAACGACATGATTCGCGTGCTCAAGGCCCGCCGTGCAGCGGGTAAGAAGTACGGCATCGTCGTGGTCAGCGAAGGGGCCAAGCTCTCCGCATCGGGTGGCTATGTGACGAAAGATGCCGAAATCGATGACTTTGGCCACGTGAAGCTCGGGGGCATTGGCAACGCCGTCGCCAAGATCATCGAGGATCAGCTCAAGATCGAAACCCGCTCGGTCATTCTCGGTCACCTGCAGCGCGGCGGCAGCCCCAGTGCGTTTGACCGCGTGCTGGGAACCCGACTGGGCGTTCACGCTGGTCGCCTGGCCTTGCAGAAAGACTTCGGCAAGATGGTCGCCCTCCGCGGGACCAAGATTGTGCCGGTCTTGCTGAAGGAAGCCGTCGATCAGATGCGCAAACTTGACGACGACTTCTTTGACGAAGCGGCCGAGTTTCTGAAGTAACCGCAACTGCTCGATGAATCGATTTGTGGGGCCGGTGACTTTGCTGCGGCCAGGTTGTCGAAAGACGCCCAGCGGCAGCAATCACCGGCCCGCCTGAATCGAGAACGGGTGCGCGAATTGGGCCCCTTGATCGCCAACCGAGATACCGTCAGCCCGCGAGTCGACTCCGTGGCCAGCCCGTCACGAATCGCTGCTCATCGAGTGATGACCGTCGAGTGCGGAACCTCGGCTGCTTCTGCGTGAGCAGACTCGTTGTGTGCGGACCCACTCTGCTTGGAACTACAATGGCTACCGTCCCCGCTGCCCGAACTGCATTGGCCTGATCCGCAGCCTGTCGCCTGGCCCTTCGCAGCAAGCACGGCGGTGGTGTCGATGCTCACGACAGGCAGATCCACCTGGGAACTGGTGGTTCGCAATTGCAGCGGTTCCAGTTGTGGCTGCCGGGCATACGGACCCAGTCCCAGCGCGCGTTCCAGCAGAAACCAGATCGTTCCCAGGAATCCGCTCCAGGTGGTGAACGTGGCGACCACGGCTGTCGGTTCGTAGCCGCTGTGGACCATGCAATTGGCACATTTGGGGTTGCCGCTGCGTTGTCCGTATTTTTCCCACGGCGTTTCATCGAGCAATTGACGGAAGGTGGGCACGTGACCTTCATCCAGGAGGTAGCACGGTTTCTGCCAGCCAAACAGGTTGTACGTGGGGTTCCCCCACGGGGTGCACTGCAGGTCAAACCGTCCTTGCAGGAACTGCACGAACAGCGGCGACTGATTGAACTTCCAGGCCCGCGGCGCGCCCGCCATCACCTGTCGAAACAGGGCAATGGTCTGCTGGCGTTTGAGAAAGTGCTGCTGATCGGGGGCTTTTTCGTATTCGTAGCCGGGGGAGATCATCATCCCTTCGACGCCCAGTTCGGCAAGCTTGTCAAACAGGCCGCGCAACCGGGCAGGATTGGCAGTGCTGAAAATGGTGGTGTTGGTCGTCACGCGAAAGCCGCGCTTCAAGGCGGCTTCGATGGCCCGCACCGCAATGTCATAGATGCCATCGCGGCAGACCGCGTGATCGTGCTCCGGCTGCAGGCCATCCAGATGGACCGAAAACGTCAGGTATTTGGAGGGCTGAAAGCGGTCCAGATGCTCTTCCAGCCGGATGGCATTGGTACACAGGTAGATGTACTTCTTGCGGGCCACGAGACCGTCGACAATTTCGTGAATCTGCGGATGCAGCAGCGGTTCACCCCCCGGGATGGAGACGATGGGAGCACCGCATTCCTCGACAGCGTCGAAGCACTGTTGCGGCGTAAGGTGTTTGCGAAGCACCTCGACCGGATGCTGGATCTTGCCGCAACCGGCACAGGCCAAATTGCAACGGAACAGCGGTTCGAGCATCAGCACGACGGGAAAGCGCCGGCGACCACTCCAGCGATTGCCGAGCACGTGCCGGGCCACTGTCCACATCTGCGAAACGGGAACCCCCATGCCGTGACCTCCGTGCCAAATCCTGAATGCCGATCGATGTTGCGACGCACTCCCGGACTTTAGCGGGATCGCCGCGACGCGCCGAGACGGATCGTCCGGGAATCAGCAGAGCCGTGCCAAGCCCGGGGGCCGCGGGTGAGTTCCAATTTGTCCCCGGGGCAAAGACGCGATTGCCACCGCGACTCAGGAAATGGACCACCACAACCGGACACCGGCGGCGACGGTGGCTCCGCCTGCCACCAGCATAAACAAGACCAACCCTCCACAGCCGGTGGCCGCACGGGGGGCCTTTTCGATGAGATCCTGCAGATTGCCGGGGGTGCCACCGGCTGTCGCTTGCGGACGGGATTTCGCCGGCGCTGGTGCCTTGGCAGCGGGCTTGCTGCCCGCCTTGGCCTTGCGCG
>JBGSIP010000889.1:0-2348 GCA_041742495.1 Planctomycetaceae bacterium | reverse complement strand
GTCCGCGTCCTGTTCAATGGCCCCGGATTCCCGCAGGTCGGAAAGACGCGGCTTTTTGTCATCGCGACTCTCGACGCCCCGGTTCAACTGCGACAGCGCGATCACCGGGATGCGCAACTCCTTGGCGAGAAACTTCAGCCGTCGTGTGATCGAGGCAATCTGCTGCTCGCGCGGCATGTTCTTGTCTTCGGCTTCGATCAATTGCAGGTAGTCAATCACTACCGCCCCCAGCCCTTTTTGCTGCCGGTGAATGCGTCGTGACACGGCTGCAATTTGCGACATGGTCCGCCCGGGTTGATCATCAATGAAGAGCGGAAACGCCGAGAGCAATTCGGACGCCTTGACGAGTTGATCATGCTCGCTGTCGTCGAAGGTCCCCTGCCGCAATTTCTGACCATCCACGCGCGCGTGAATGCTCAGAAACCGTTCAGCGAGTTCTTCCTTGGCCTGCTCCAGACTAAACACCAGCACACCATGACCGCCGCGACGAGGATCGGCCATGTTCAACGAACAGTTACAGACAAACGCTGTTTTCCCCATACTGGGCCGGGCTGCCAGAATGATCAGTTCCGCGGGCTGAAATCCGCTGGTATAGCGATCGACCTCATAGAAACCGCTGGAGAGGCCGCTGGTCGCTTCGTCGGAATCGCGGCGATCCAGCAGTCGCGGCCATGCTTCGAGCAGAATCGAGCGCAGGTCGAGAGTTTTGCCAGACTCCTGCTGCAGACTGATCGCAAACATGCGCTGCTCGGCCCGCGAGAGCAGTGACTCCACATCGTCGGCACCGGCGTAGGCTTCGTCCAGCGTCTCGGTGCTGGCATAGATGATGTCGCGCTGGACCCATTTCTCCCGCACAATCCGCGCGTAGTGGACCGCATTGCCGGCGTGCGGAACGACCGCCAGAATCTCGGCGAGATACCCTGCCCCGCCCACTTCTTCCAGCAGGCCGCGACGATCGAGTTCGGTCGCCAGCGTCACGGCGTCAATCGCCAGCTTGCCCGCTTCGCGCATGCTGACAATGGTGTCGAACAGCGTCCGGTGCGCGTCACTGTAGAAGCTGCGTGGCTGGATGATCTCCAGCACGTCGTCCAGCCGCTCGTTCAGCAACAGAACGCTGCCCAGGACACTCCGTTCGGCATCCAGACTCTGTGGCGGCAGCTTGGTGAGACCGGGAGCCTCAGTGAGTTCCCGTCGGGGCCGCTGCACTGCTTTTTTGGCCATCAAGACACCCCATCAGTTGAGTCGGCACGCAGTCAGTTCGTCGGGCCGACCGCCGGACTGTCGTGGCCGTCAGTTTGCCGGGGCGCTGAAAGGATGCGAACTGACGCCGCAAAGCGGCTCTGCAATCGGCCCCGATTGTGCGGCGTACAGAACTGAAAAGGGGAGCACTGGATCTCCCAGTGCCCCCCTCTGAAGACGAATTTGGCTGAGGTCACAAGCTGGTCCGGCAACCAATCACAGTGCCCCCCAACAGATGACAGTACCCAGCGGCGAGAGCCATGCGGCCAAGCTGTCGAGGGCAGCGGTCTACCGACGACATGGTCCGCTGACTTTGGAACGCCTAGGTTCCACGTGCCATCGGGACGACCCACACCTTGACTTCAGAATCGACTTCCGGGTGCAACTGCAGCTTGACAGTGTACATCCCGCATTCCTTGAGCGGACCATCCAGTCGGACGTGCGAAGTTTCCACTTCGTAGCCGGCGGTCTTGAGCGCCCGGCTGATGTCTGTGCCGACGATCGACCCATACAGGTGACCTTCCGCGGTGCAATTTGCTTCCAGAGTGACGCTGTAGCTGGCGACCTTCTTGGCGAGCCCCTTAGCGACATCGCGACGCTTGACGGCCAAATCGGCCAGCCGCTCACGATGCTTCTCCACCAGTCGCTTGTTCGCGGTCGAGGCGATGGTCGCCAGGCCCTGCGGCAGCAGGAAATTCCGGGCATAGCCCGGGCGAACACTGACAATTTGCCCCTGCTTGCCCAGCGAATCTACATCTTCCGCCAGCAGCAGTTCAACATGCCGCTTCACGGTCGGGACATGCACAGTTCGTTGACGCAATCGACGCGACATGATTCCACCTGTCTTCCACAAAGCTCAACAGTGAATCCGACTGGTGAGCCGGATCAGTTTGAAGGATCAAATTTGCCGGCCATCATTCGCCAGCACGCTGGAAAACCAGTTCCAGCGTTTTGTACACACAGGCAGATCTGGCTCGACGCATGGCTGAATCTACCAGACCGAACCGCCCCCTCGGCCTGCTCAAAACGGAATGTCTTCATCACCGGAGTTGGAGTAGAACGAATCGACCGCCGCATCGCTGGGGGAGAAGCTGTCGTCGCCTGGTCCA
>JBGSIP010000888.1:0-2316 GCA_041742495.1 Planctomycetaceae bacterium | reverse complement strand
GCTGGAGGTATCCGCGAGCTGGTCACTCAGGACGAGGCGGAGGGTGCCGCCGGTAACGAGGATGTTCCCGGGGACGGCGATGGCACCGGTTTTTTCGAGACGCAGTTCGCCACCCGCGACTGTGACCTGTCCGCTGAGTGTGTTGGATGTGGCACCGGACAGGGTGAGCTGGCTGGCGCCGGTCTTGGTAATGTTTCCGGTGCCGGACATCACGCCCGTGAACAGGTAGTTCACGTTGGCGGTGTTGTCGTTGTTCGTGTTGTTGGTGATGGTGTGGATGCCGGTCCATTCCATGTCCGAGGCGATCTCAAAGGTGCCGGTCTTGCCGTTTGAACCGCTGCCAGTGACAAGGCCGGCGGTGTTGTTGAACTGGATGGGGCGGGAGATGTCAAAGGTGCCCGAGTTCTGCGAGAGGATCAACGTCGCCGAGTTATTGGCAACGATCCTGCCGTTGCCCGCGACTGTGAGCGGCAGGGAACCGCCTGCATTGAGCTTGAGGGAACCTTCGTTGATGTTGACGTCGCCCGGGCCGCTGACGCTGGTGGCACCGAACGTCAACTGGCCGGTTCCGTTCTTGTTGAGGTTCGCGTTCAACGTGAGCGAGCCCGGGTTGCCGCTGGAAACCTCGTTGAAGGCGACTCCGCGGTCCGCTGCGTGGGATCCAGCTTCGCCACCGATTTGCGAGGATTGTTCGACGGAAAGCACGTAGTTGCCGCGCAGCCGGGGTCCGATGCCACCGGTGAAGTTGCCGATCGCGGAAAAGCCGCCGGCAATGGTCAGCGTGTTGGCGGTGGTGGTCTGGAAGGTGAAACCACTGGTCCGGGTGCCGGTGGTGCCGAAGGTGATGGAGCCGATCGAGTGGGATCCGTCGTCGAGAGTCAGGCCGTTGGAGGTCGTGTTGGAAATGATGATGGTGTCACTTTCGGCGGCAATGCCGGGACTCCAGTTCGCGGCGTTCGACCAGTTTGCGCTGGACGTGCCGTTCCAGGTGGACTGCGCCGCGAGTGGCAGGCTCAACGAGACGAAAATGTTGAAGATGCTGAGACGATGGATGGGCTTCATGGTGTGAATTCTTCTGGATTTGATAGATGCTGATGCAGCCAATCACCTGCTTCCTGTTGGAGGCGGATCGGGAAACTGGAAGGGTCTTGGCCACAACCCTCCATCTGACAATCGGATTTCCCGGCCGCAACCCGACACGCAATCTTCCGATTTTCGGGTTTTTGCGTATTTTTCCGCCTTTTTCCCGTCCCAACGGCCCTGATGACGGACCCCACCCGGAGTCAGCCCCCGGCATCCACCAGCATCGATTCCGCATCCTTGAGGAGAATCCGGACGATTCCCCAGTTGGACCACAGTCCGGAGTCGTCGGTCTGGATGCGAAACGGCTCCGCCTCCCAGCGCTCCACGGTTTTCCGCACTTCGGCAAGTGTGTTGCGGGCTTGCTCAACGCGTCCCTGTTTCAGGTCCACCATGGCAAGGACGATCCGGTTGGACTCCGTGCGCGGCTGGCTGTTGCCGGCAGTGGCGAGGCTGCGGCGGGCACAATCGCCGGCGTCATCCAGGCGGCCCTGGCGGAATGCGAACAACGCCAGCGAAAACTGCCTCCATGCCACCATGTGGGCGTCCTTGCTCCGATTGGGGCCAGTCAGTGACGCCTCGATGACTGCGGCCAGAGGCGCGATCATCCGCAGAGTTTCGTCGTCCGCAGGCATCATCAGCGTGGCCTTGATGACTTGCTCCGCCACGACCGGATGGGCGGAATCCGCGAAACGCCTGATGGCCAGCAAGCGGATTTTTTCGTATTGCCCGGGTTCGCCCCACTCGCAGACGGCTGTGAGCGTCGGCATCAGTTCGTGGGAAATCCGGTCCGAGTCTGACATGTCGACGCTGGTGAGAACGTGGGCCAGCAGATTGAATCGCTCCGATGCCTTGGTCCAACGCTGTTGGGTCAGGTTCCAATTCGCCAGCGACATGAAGGTGTTGGCGGATTCGAGGGTTCTCGGCGTCCGTTCGGCGGTCAGTCCGGCCAGCAACCGGTCCGCCTGCTCCAGCTCGTTGTAGCGGAGCAGGACCGCCGCTTGCGCCACCATGTCCCCCGCCTTGGCATCTTCGCGCAAGCGCGCTTCATTGGCCCTGGCCTCCTCCGCCACGATCCTCAACCGCGACTGTTCCTCGCGGGCGTCCCGCTCCCGCAGGAAGAGCCAGGTTGAAGCGCCTAGGCCGCCGAGCAAGCCGAACAACGCGATGCTGCCGGCGGCGAAGGCGATGCGGTTGCGGCGCACCAGTTTCATGAGCAAATACCTGCGACTCGGC
>JBGSIP010000887.1:0-3973 GCA_041742495.1 Planctomycetaceae bacterium | reverse complement strand
GGGTAGGAACGCAGCGCTGCGATGAGTTCGAACTTGTCGTACCCGGATTGCTCCAGTACGGCTTCCAGGACGGGACAGATCCGGCGGCGGAAAGCACGTTGCAGAATCCAGTTTCGCCACGCGTGCAGCGCCATGGCGATGGTTCCCGCCAGCACGATGGCGAGACTCCAGTGCCCGGCGGCTGCCGGCCAGACCATCGGCAAGGCCAGTAACACGCCGGTCGCTGCACACACGGCGATGCGCGTGGTCTGCGCGAAAAACTTCAGCCGTTCGGCACAGTGCACCAGTCGCCCGAGGCAGCCCGGAGAGAGACTCTCTCGCGCCGCAGATTGTGCCGCGGACGCCACCAGCGACTGGGCCCCAGCCGCTAGCACCACCTGCACGCTGCCGGGCAATGATGCGGCAGCCGCAGGTGGGACCGTGGTGCGAACATCCTGATAGGGCTCACACACGAGAGTTCCGCGACGGCGGTGAACGACGATCGCTTCGCCTTCATCGGGAAGGTGGTCGGACAAGTACTCGAGCTCTTCAAAGGGGGTCATTCCGAAGCCAACTCCTGAACCGAACGCCGTGTGCTGGGGGACACGAGGCGAACTGGGAATTCGTCGACCGTACATGAGAGACGTGGTGCCGGGCCAATCGCTGCGATCAGCACAACCGTTGTAATCCATCCCGCCATGCTTGGAAAGCAGGTAGTTTGCGAGAAATGCAGAATGGATTTTTCGGGGGCATTTGCTGCTGTCAGTCACAACGACCGGCCTGTTCCGCGAGGAACGCATTTGAACTGGACGGCAGAGACTTGCCCGGGGACGACACCACGCCGGCGGAGTGCGGTGGCTTTTCAAGTCGTCGAATCGGCCGTAAACTGCCCACCCGTCCAGTACACTCCCGCGGTGCCGCTGGCTGCCGGTCTCTTCTCGACGGGTGGTCAGGCACGCGTTTGAAAGTCTCTGCACATGTCGCCACCAGACAGCAGCCGCACGACGGAAACGTCATACGATCGCGTCCCGTATCGCAGTGTGGCGTTTCGGCAAACGCACCCGGACCGACTGGCAATGATCGGTACCTTGATGGGTCTGCAGCCGAAGGACATTGCAACGGCGCGGGTGCTGGAACTTGGCTGCGCCAGCGGTGGCAATCTGATCCCGCTGGCGGATGCGTACCCACAGGCAACGTTTGTGGGCATTGATGCTTCCACGCGGCAAATCGACGCGGGAAAACGTTGCGTTGCCGAGCTGGGACTCTCGAATATCACGTTGACCGCCGCCGACATCTCCACGTTTGAAGTCGAGCAGGAAGCATTTGATTTCATGATTTGTCACGGAGTGTACTCGTGGGTTCCGCGATCGGTGCAGGAGGGAATCCTGCGGATTTGCGAGCAAGGACTTGCGCCGCATGGGATTGCGTACGTCAGCTATAACACCTATCCCGGCTGGCATTTTCGCGGCATGATCCGCGACATCATGAGATTTCGCGCGCGGGACTTTGACACGCCGCAGCAGCAGTTGGACCAGGCCCGCCGGCTGCTGATGTTTCTGACTGAGTCAGTCCGGACGGAAGGTAACCCGTATGGGATGTTGCTTCGCAGTGAGCTGGAGTCGATCGGTGGCAGCGACGAGTCGTATCTGATTCACGAACATCTGGAGGAAAACAATCAGCCAGTGTATTTCCATGAATTTGCCGAACAACTGCCGCAGTTTGGTCTGCAGTATTTGAGCGAATCTGACTTTGCCGGCACTCGTCCCGAGAACCTTGCACCGCATGTGTCGGTGCTGCTGCAAAGTGTCAGCCGTGATGTGATTGAGACCGAACAATACATGGACTTTCTGCGGAATCGTACGTTTCGCCAGACACTGTTGTGCCGTCGTGATCGGGAGGTGGATCGCAGCTTGCCCGTCGACAGACTGGCACAACTGTATGTGGCGGCAGACCTGATCGAGGAATGCGGAGAGCCACATCAGCCGCCGGAGACCGTGAAATTCCGTCGTGGTAATTCCGTGTTGACGACCAGTGACCGCTGCGCGATCGAAGCCATGCGCATGCTGCGGGAACGCTGGCCGTTGTCGGTTCCCTTCCATGAACTCGCCTCCGTGTCGCTGTCTCGCAGCAGCCAGTCGTTTATTGCGATTCAGCGGGACAGGATCAGCGGACCAATGGCGGGATTGGCCAGAACTGTGCTGCAGGGCTTCTTGCACGGGCATCTCGATTTGCGATTCTCGGCGACGCCATTCATTGCCTCGGTTCGTGACAATCCGACCGCTTCACGCTTTGCACGCTGGCAGGCGGCCAGCGACAGTCACGTAACGAATCGCGGGCATATCCAGTTGTCGCTGGACGACCTGCAACGTGTGCTGCTGCGGTTGCTGGATGGGCGCCACCCGCTGGCGGAATTGCCGCGGATGCTGACCGAGTGCGTGCTGGCCGACGAAGTGACCCTGCACGAGAACGGAGAACGCATCTCCGATCCCGACCAACTGCGGACCCTGCTGTCGCGCTGGGTGCCCAATGCCCTGAACTGGTTCGCACGCAACGGGCTGCTGGTGGAGTGAGGCTGCGCACCGCCGACCTGCATCCGACTGTTCTCGGGATTGGATGGACCCGCACGGACCACGACGCAAGGGGCTTGAGGCAGAAACGACAACAGCCCTCGCCAGTGGAGGGCTGTTGACTATCCCCGGCAGGATTCGAACCTGCAACCTTCGGCTCCGGAGGCCGACACTCTATCCAATTGAGCTACGGAGACGTCTCAACACGGATTATGGGAGACCGCCCACGGAGGCGTCAAGGGCCACAATGGAACGCTCGAAATCCCACGGCGATGGCCGTCCATCGCCGTGGAACCCGGGTCGTGTCTGCCGCGGCCGTCGCTCCCGGCCGTGATGGACTGAGTTGATCAACTACGACAGTCATTCGCGGCGTTCAACGTGGCCGTCGTTTCTCGACCGGCGAGCGACGGTGGGCCTACGTCAGAGTGAACGTGAAGTTACCCGACTCGTCGACGTCGACGACGGCCTTTTCGATCGAGACCCCTTCGGCCATTTTGCTCAGGAATTCGGCAGACATCTGTGGGAGCATTGTGCCGTTGAGGATCTTGTCGACGTTGCGGGCCCCGCTGTCGACTTCGGTACAGCGGCTGACAATGTGATCCAGCACCGCATCGGTCCACACGAATTCGCCGTTGTAGTGCTCCTCGATCCGGCGTTTGATCTTGCCGAGCTTGAGCACCGTGATGTTCCGCAGCACGGCATCGCCGAGCGGGAAATACGGCACCACGGTGATTCGTCCCAGGAACGCCGGCTTGAACGTTTTGAGCAGTTCCGGGTGCAGCGCCTCGGCCAGTTTCTCCGGGCGCGGCATGGTTTCCGGATCGGCACACAGTTTCATGATGGTGTCGGTGGCCGCATTGGAGGTCATGAGAATGACGGTGTTCCGGAAGTCGATATCGCGGCCTTCGCCATCCTTCATGTTGCCCTTGTCGAACACCTGGTAAAAGATGTCCTGCACGCCGGGGTGGGCCTTTTCCATTTCGTCGAGCAGCACGACGCTGTAGGGCTTGCGGCGGACCGCTTCCGTCAGCACCCCCCCTTCCCCGTAGCCGACGTATCCTGGAGGCGAGCCCATCAGGAGCGAAACTTTGTGCTCTTCCTTGAACTCGCTCATGTTGATGACCGTCATGTTCTGCTCGCCGCCGTACAGCAATTCGGCCAGCGTGATGGCCGTCTCGGTCTTACCCACACCACTGGGGCCCACAAGGAAGAAGACCCCGATGGGCCGGCTGGGATCAGTCAGGCTGGCGCGTGAGGTCCGAATGCGCTTGGCGATTTCTTCCATCGCATGATTCTGACCCACCACCGAACGTTCCATCCGCTGGTGCAGATTCAGAATGGTGTTGATCTCATCGCTGACCATGCGTCCCACAGGGATCCCCGTCCAAGACGAAACGATCTCGGCGACCGCCTGCGAATCGACACAG
>JBGSIP010000886.1:0-1904 GCA_041742495.1 Planctomycetaceae bacterium | reverse complement strand
GCCATGTCCGTGTGGGGCCGATGCGTTTGCGAACGTTGCACGTCGGCACGGCTGGGGAGCCACACGGCCACAGCGTGTGCGTCGAAGACAACGCGTTGCTTGCCGCGCCTGACTGTGCGGCGGAATTCCAAACTGCCGTGTTTGCACACGGGCTGGCACTGGGCGGCTGGGATGAGTTTCGCTGGGACGGATTTGCGATCGGAGAATTGGAGCCCGTGCTGACTGGAGAGCGCGGTGGCGCCGTCCGCGCGCGCTCGTCCCGCTACTTCGACCTGCGCGCCGCCAGAGAGGCTGGCACGGATGTCATCAGCGGGCTGGGAAAGAGCACGCGATCGAATCTCCGTCGCCGGGTCAAACAATTGGGCGCGGTCAAAGTCGAGTGGTCCGAATCGCTGGCTACTGCCAGTGAAATCTTCGGAGACCTTGTTCGCCTGCATCAGGCCCGCTGGCGCAGTGCCGGCCAGCCTGGCGCATTTGCGAGCGATCGATTTCGTCGCTTTCAGGAACACCTTGTGTCCGCACTGGTTCCCACTCAGCAGGTCGTGCTGGCCCGAGTGAGTAACGAACAACAAACCATCGGCTGTCTGCTGCTCCTCGTCGATCAGAATCGGTTACTGGACTATGTCTCCGGCTTTGCCTCGTTTGAGGAAGTCCCCGGCGCCGGCATGGCGACGCACTATCTGTGTATGGAAGAAGCGCTGCGCCGGGGCTACGACGCCTATGACTTTCTGGTGGGTGACAAGCGTCACAAGTTGAATCTGGGTCCGTGCGATCGCGAATTGGCCTGGGGTGTCCTCAGTCGCCGGACCTGGCGCAACGGTGCCATTGCCGGACTGAGGCGATTGAAGCAGCTTTATCGTCGGCCCGCGGTGTCCGCAGCCGCGCAGGATGAATCGGGAGCAGACGCATGACGACCATCGCCACTCCGCGGCTACCGACAACGAGCGCCGCCAGTCCACCCGCACCCGGTCCGGGTTCTGCCGCACCGTCTGCCACTGTCGTTACCGACAGTGGACACGCTTCCCGAGTGCGTGTCTGCCATTTGAGCATGTGCCTGAAAACCGGCGGCCTCGAACGGTTGCTAGTGGAGTTCCATCGTCGACATCAGCGCAAGACTCACGAATTGATGTTTGTGGCGTTGGGAGAATTGGGCGAGCCAGCAGAGGATATTCGCCGCGAAGGGGGCACCGTGGTTAGCCTGGCGGAGGGCTCTGCAGGGCGGTGGAACCAGTTGCGAGCACTCGCGGGATTGTTTCGGCGCCATCAGATTCATGTGCTGCACACGCACAACACTTACGCTCACTTCTACGGTGCCTTGGCAGCGCGACTGGCAGCCGTACCCATCGTGGTGAATTCTCAGCATGGACGTGGCTGCGGCGGAACGTGGAGGGCGCGAGGCCAGTTTCGAGTGGCCAATGCTCTGACCGATCGCGTGATTGGCGTGTCGCGGGACGCTACGGCGATCTGCCAGTCACAGAACCGATGGTCGGCAGGGAAAATGGAGACGATCTGGAATGGCATTGACCTGTCCCGTTTTGCCTTTCATGGACCGCAACTGAACGGACCGCTGGTCAGCGTGGCTCGACTGGCACCCGAGAAGGACTTTGTCACGCTGGTGCGCGCCGTGGCAATCGCCCGGCAGTCCATCCCGGAGATCCGCCTGGAGATCGCCGGCGAGGGGCGCGAGCGAGGGCAGATTGAAACCGAGATCGCGCAGTTGGGGCAGCAGTCGGCCATCACACTATTGGGTGAGTGCCGCGATGTGCCTTCCGTGTTGCGACGGGCGGGGGCGTTCGTTGCCTCGTCACTGACTGAGGGGATCTCGCTCACGATGCTCGAAGCGATGGCGGTGGGTTTGCCGATCGTGGCCACACACGTGGGAGGCAATCCGGAGATCGTGGCTC
>JBGSIP010000885.1:0-11057 GCA_041742495.1 Planctomycetaceae bacterium | reverse complement strand
GCGCCAAGCCCGCAGCCCATGACGTCGCGGATGCACCCACCCACGCCCGGGGGAATCTCCGGCTCAGGGAGCCGGGGAGGCACCGCTGGCATCGGGAGTCACCGACGCGCCTGGTGCGGCCGGATCTGTCGGTGCGGAGGGGCTGCCCCCGGGGCCACCCGCAGGGCCGCTCCCGGGTAGGAATGGTGTGATCAGGTTGCGGATGGTCGAGGTGAGACCGCCCGGCGCGGGGGACTCGCCAGTCAGGCTGTAGACCTGCACGAAGTCCTGATCGCGCAAATACAACCGACCGCCAGCGATGACCGGATAGGCCCAGGCCGGCCGGCCGCCCGATTCTTCCGGCTTGAACCGCAACTCCTCCACGTATTCCACGGAAGAGGCCTTGATGATTCTCACGGTGCCATCTTCGTTGCGATGCACCAATCGACCGTCGACCGCGGCGATCGATCCCTTGCCCGGCTCGCGAGACTCCCACTTGATGGACCCGTCCCGGGTGTCGATGCACATCAGCGTAGGGGTGTCGGTCGAGCCATAAATATAGCCATCGAGTGCCACCATCCCGCCGTGATGATTCTGCATCCGGTTCACGAGGTACAGAGGCTTGGCCGTAAAGCGGCCACCCGTTTGCGTCAATCTCACCAGTGAGCCCCCTTTGTTGTAACCGGAAGCGCTGAAGACTCCGGTCGGGAGGGCCAGTGGCATGGAGCAGTTGGCGGTTTCGTTGCTCGAGGACTGGTCGCCCCACAGTGGGGTGCCATCGCTGGCTCGCACGCCGAACAGACCGACGGCGCAGAAGTTGATGTACTGCCGCACGCCGCCGTATTCCGCCACAATCGCCGAGGCATACGCAGGGCCAGGATTCTGCGGGATGGACGCCTTCCAGACTTCGGCCCCCGTCTCGCGATTCAAGGCAACCATCAATGCTCCTGGTGCCCCGGGGGTGACAATGACGTTGTCGCCATCGATCAGCGGGGATTCCGCCAGTCCCCACGTCGGAATGCTGCCGCCGTACAGTGAGATGAGATTCTTCTGCCAATTGATCGTGCCGGTCGAGGCCTCGACGCACGTCAGATCACCCGAAGCACCCAGCGAATATAGCTTGCCGTCGTCGTACGTCGGTGTGCTCCGGGGACCGTTGCCCTGACCCTCCGAAAACATGGCTCCGTGGTCGACCATCCACAGCGGCTGGCCGGTGACAAGATCGAACGCAAACAGCTTTTCGCCGTTGATTTTGGTACCCAACACAAACAGGCGACCCGCGGCGATGCTCGGTGCGCCGTAGCCCTCACCCAGTCCGCGAATGGTGTTGAGCAGCGGCGGCCCTTCGGCGGGCCAGGTGGTCAGCACGCCAGTTCCCGACGCGCGGCCATCCCGCAACGGACCGCGAAACTGTGGAAAGTCTGGCGTCGCAGGGAGGTCGATCGACAATTGTGGTGCAGGGCGACTCGGCTTGGTTTGGGGGGCGGGTCTGCTGGCGGCACCGGGGCTGGTTGGGGACGCTGGAGTCGAGTCCGAGGCGGGGGCTGGGCTCCGGGCGGCGTCCGAGGCTTCGTAGGCGGCAACCTTGGTGACGTCCCCGTTGGCCAGTGAAAACACTTGCACACGCATTCCCACGACGAGAGCGTCCGCCGCGGCGACCTTGCCCGCTACGGTGATCGGAGTGGAGGATTTCAGTTTGTAGGTCTCGATGTCACCCGTCGCACTGGCCTTAATTTTCAACTGCGTGGCCGTGACTGCCGTGATTTCGCCAATCGTCACGCCGGCACTGGCCGTCGCACACACCGCCAGACAGCAGCAGGCCAGGATCAGAGACAGTCCAGAGCGCCACATACGGGAGTCCCCCGGGGAAGTGTGCGAAAGTGACATCCGGGCGCTCCCAGCCACGCGGATGATGTGTGAGTTCACCCTGCACTATGACGCATTGCAGGCGTCGTCACAATCGGCAGCCTTGTCCGCCGATCGACTTCACGAGAAATGCGCGATCCGCCCGGGGCAAACTGCCGTCGTGACCGGGGTTGGACAGCCTTCACAACAAATTGATCTCTCCACCAGGCAGCGTCTGGTGGCAGCCGAAATGCCGCAAAAAACCAGCCTTGCGAGCCACTGAAGACTCTACGCGGCGGCATTTCGACGGGGAGACTGCCGCCGCGGGCCGGCGGTTCGCCATTGACTCCGGCGGGCACATGGAAGACAACCGCGGCCGCATGGACGTGAATTACTGACCGGTCCTGAATAAGGCCGCGGGCATGTCACAGCGAGGTGAACAGATCAGTTGGCCGGGCATCGCCTCCCGGTGGCGTCCTCTCAGCGGCGCAGGGTGGATCGTCACTGCATCACCCGTCGCGACAGCCACATCCGGCCGCCTCTTTTTCAACGGTCGCCACTTTTCATCGGTCGCCGCCGGGTCGATCATCTCCGCGGTCGTGGGACCCATTTTCCGGCGGCGTGTCACCGGTCGGATTTGTCGGTCGCAACGACTCTGCAGGTCTCACTGTTGCCACTGTCCTCGTGACGCCAGTTGGCGATCTGGCAGTGCCCGGCCGATTCCCGCCGGCAGAGCCACTGGGCGTGCGAGCCGAACCGGCTGCCGAACCCGTGTCCAGACGTTGTGTCAACTGTTTCGGGTGTGTCGACTGTTTTGCTCGCTCTCCGGCGGCGGATCAAATCGGTTCTGTCGGCCGCTTGAAGCGAGACCGGCCAGGCCGCACTATACTGTGGACGGGCGGCAATCGCGGCGTAAGCACGTGGCTGCCGCGTGAGTTGGTTTCATGAACTCGATCAAGGAGCCCCACCATCACCTCAAATTCGGCAATCCCAATGGTCACTGGACATCCCCCTCTCCCCGCTGATCGCACATCAACACGAACGAGCGACAGCGGCATGCATGTGGAAACGGTCGTTCCGTCCCGGGCGGCTGATCAGTTGGAACGGGCCCTGCAACGCGCACGCCTGTGTGCGGACATTGCGGATGAGTTTCGCGCCCGCGACATTGTGATTCTCGACCTGACCCGCCTGACTCCCGAGTTTGACTACTTCGTCATCTGCACGGGCAACGCCCGGCGACAAATGCACGCCATTGTCGACGAAGCGAACAAGCGCATGGGGCAGTGTGGCAATCGCGCCATCGGGCAGGAAGGCTACAACGAGAGTGAGTGGATTCTGCAGGACTACGGCGACGTGGTGCTGCACGTGTTCCTGCCCGAACAGCGCGAGCTGTACGACCTGGAACACCTTTGGGCCGAAGCCCCCCGCGTCGAATGGACCCCCAAACCCCAAGGCGGGTAACCCGCCACAGGCGGTTTGTGCCTGCGGCAGCGGTCGAAACGGGGAGGTCTCCCGGCGATCAGCCACACAACTTGGCGGTCAGCCACAGGCCTCGGCGGGTCGATCGATGCTTGAGCGTCAATCGCTCGCAGTCAGCCTGCGTCCGTCGCAAAGTTGTAGGTCAGGCTGTGCCTGACGCAGTGTTGCAGGTCTGGCTGCGGGCGACGCCGGGTGCCACTACTGGCACGTCCAGCAGTGTGAGCAAGCGACCGGCGTGAGCCAACCCCGAACACACTCCTAGTCCTTGCTGTGCCCGAACGTCATAGTTTCCGATAGCCAGGTCACCTCAGACACAGCCTGACCGACAAATCTCCTCACGGCTGGCTCGTCCAGCAGTGCCGACGGCCGGTGCGCCCATCACAATGCCCGATCGCAGAAGTGACGGTGAACCGTCTGCGACGGAGTGGAGTGATCCAAAAACAGGACACCCGCCGCGTGATCGGCAGCGATTCCCTGTTGCTCGCGGGTCAGCAGTTGAAAAGCAGGCCAGTAGCCTGGCAACAGTAGCCGAGCAATGCCTGACCCAACCCCAACTCTCATAGCACCTGGTACAGGATTCGGGGTCAGGTCAATCACAAGTCCCAAATCGCGACTGGAGCTGAAACATCCGAATTCGTTCCTGATTCCATGGAGATTCTCGATGTCCACAAGGCTGACGAAGCAGAACATCTCCCGCATGCGGACGTTTCTCGGCAATGTTACCAAGTACATAAAGATCTGCTGCGTTATCAAGCCGCTGCAATTTCTGGTCAGTCGTCACAGCTGCAGCCAAAAGATGGCATACTTGCGGTCTCTGCCAACTCACACAGTCGGGCATGATCTGGCACAAATGCTGGATAGTCGAGGACTGAAGCCAATTCCCGGTTTTGCGAAGCATGATTTCGATCATTTGATTCTCGGCTATGACATGGATCCTGAAGAAGAATTGTGCATGCAGGCCTATCTGATTGGCAACGGACGCTGGCAGCTTCAAGTGTTTCTTTTCCTCAGCTCAGCCGTGTTGCTCCCTGGACTCTGGGTCACGTTGTGGGCTCACTACAAAGTGGGCAGGCAAAGCCCGGCTCTCACGTCGCTGACACTTGATGGCTGTCTGACTCAGAATACCGATCAGCTGCGACAACAGTACGCACCCTCACGGCTGCTCTTCGTTGAGAATGCAGCCGCGCTGACCCGACTAGCCAGCCAGCCGTGGATCCCCGCCGCTCAATCGGCGGAGACTTCTTGGTGCTCGCGGGTCAGGAATTGAAGAGCACTCCAGTCGGCTGGCAAAATCAGCCGAGCGTTGCTTGATGGCGTCAGACAGGGAGTTGGCCTCCGTTGGTGGATCAGGGTGCGTTGGCCTGGCAGCGTGTACGCCGCAACATCACCACGGTACAATCTCGCACGTGTACGCCCGGATCGGGGGCTGTGGTTCCGTAGATCTGCCGGTACCACAGCACTGACGGGCCGGAAGAACGAGGCCGGTCTGCGGTCCATGAAGAAGCGGCAATCCCGGGGCTCGCGTGCGGCGCACTCCCGAACTCAACTCGTCTTTCTCTATTCCTAGCCATGAGCGTTCAGTAGCGATTGGAGACAACATGCGACACGTTCTTGCCGTCATCGCGTTCGTGCTCACCATGACGCACCACACAGCGCTCTACTCGCAGCAGTTGATAACGATGGACGCCGTGCAGACGGACTCCAGCTTCGACCAGATCATCACCCACTTTCAGGCCATCGAGCGGATGGTCAAAAGCGTAGCGTTTTCAGTAGTACTCGACGAGTATTTTGTTGAGGATCTCTCTCATCCAGAGCGACAAAGCGAGCGACTTTCGGGCCGCACAGTACAATCAGCACAAATTATTTATAATTGCGAGTCAGAATCCGGGACTTGGGAAATCACTTGGCCAACCCTTTCCGGTGACGCCGCGATGAGAGGTTACGACGTAAGCCTGACGGCAGCGATAGCGTCCTATAACAAGTCCCGCTTCTCGGAGCAGGGAGACGAGGTAAGGTATTGGATGAAATCCACGAAGACCTTGCCTGACAATTGGGACGACATCCCAGGGGAGGGTTTTCGTGCCAATCATTCTCACGCAACCGCTTGGGGGTCAATAGACGGCTACCGCAGAAGTGTTGCTCTCACTGGAGTGCAATGCGTGCCGCCATGCTGGAGTAATATTTACATTGAGTTTGCGAACGAAGATACGAAGACATTCTCGGAGTTTCTCTTGCGCTGCAAGAGTGAAGGTCTGAAGATTCAGTCCTCGTTTGATGAGGCAACGGGCGACTTCGTGGTATTCGTGTTTCCCACCAAAGGCCAAGACGATCACACAGTCAGAATCAAGGGAAACGCCCTTGCCGGAATTGTCGAAGGTGTGCAGATTGTCGGGGGCACGAAGATCTATTCTCACACCATCGGTTCCTACGCCCAGACGGAGAGCGGGATTCACTTTCCGGAGACAATCGTTATGGCGTCCAACATGACGACCACAACGCCTACAGCTCGGCGGGTTACTTTCCGGAACGTATCGATTAACAAGGAGTACTCGATTAAGGAGTTGCTACCGGAGTTTCCCGACGAGATTGAGGTGATGGACTACATTGGCGAGAAGTACTACCTGTCTGGACATACTCCGTCAGATGATCGCGAGGCCGTTCGCCTCTTTCGCAGAGTGAACGGCATCCCGCCCGCCCCCGAGGAGTCGCTCCAACCCTCATCCGGTAGGACCAACCTGATAATCTTGGTCAACGCGATTGCGGCGCTTGTGATTGCTGGATTGGTCCTTGTTCGAAGCCGTGCGAAGTGGATGGCGACGATCGGCTCCTCATTCTCTGATCGAAGCAATGGCGGCCCGATGCATGGCCCGCCTACCATCGACCAACCCCGTTGAATGCTTTTGGCTTTACGGGGCGCCGGGCGCAGCTCGACTTGCAAATCCCCTCAATATTGCGCAAGCCAGCGGTGGTGGCCTGCTCCCCGATATCTGATCCATGTGGTATGAGAGTCTCAACGGCCCAAGAAGGGCGAGGAGAGACTCGATGTCGACGAAGCGACGTAAGCGGCATAGTCCTGAGCAGATCGTGAAGAAGCTGCGGGACGCGGAGGCCATGTTGAATGCCGGGAAGGATCTGGCGGCGGTGTTGCAGGCCAGGGCGATGGCATGGGGACGCGCACTTTCACTCTTGATCCCACAGCCAGCGGCGAGACGCGGTTCTCAATGTCCGAGACAATCGGCGGGCCGATCTTTCCGCTGTTTGCTGGAATGATCCCGCCATTTGATGATTCATTCACACAGTTCGCCGCCGATCTCAAGCAAGCGGCCGAGGAACGCACCTGATGCCTGACTACCGCAAGAAGATCGGAACCAAGGAGCAACCGCTGGAGCTCAAAACGCCGCCCGGTACCGCCAGCTACACAATGCACGTTGATGAGAAAGACGGTGCCGACATTCTCGTATGCACAGTTGGAACAACGATTCTGCATTACGACCTGCGATGCATCGCTGATCTAGCGGCAATGTTAAAGCACCACGGTGACTGGATGCTGTTGGGCAGCAAGGACGAGAAGCAAGCCACGAACGAGGGAACGGTCGAACATTGGGCTCGCTCCAGTGACAATCCCATTGGCGGCTGGTACGGCCTGAAGAAGAATTTCCGTGGCCGTTTCGCCATGTACGTTCCACCGCTCATGGAGCACCTTGATCTCGCTGAAGTCGAACACAACGCACGCGACAATCGAATGCGCTCAAAGGCGAAGAGCCGATAACAAAGCGTTCACCGGGGCGCCGCCGATCGCGTACGGAAGTCCCTGGGAGAACGGATACGCGGAGAGCTTCCACTCGAAACTGCGGGTCGAGTTCCTGAGCCAGGAGCGGTTCGAGTCGCTGGCCTCGGCCCGGCGGCAGACGACAAATTGGAGGACAGATTACAATCATCACCGGCCGCACAGTTCGCTGGGGTTACGTGATCCCGTCGGAATTCGCGGCCTGACCCAGCCCCAACTCTCATAGCACCTGGTAGAGAATTCGGGGCCAGGTCACAGGCACTGACCTTCACCTGCTGACCTACACCACTGCCGCAGTCTCCATCGCTTCGATCGTGATCGGTATTGCCTTAAACGCGGGGGTTTTGGAGCGGCCGTCGAGGGTGCGGGGGACCAGGATGTTGGCCTCGGGGTAATACATCAGGGCGTTACCCGCCTTGATTTGCTCGAAGGTTCTCACGCGGATGCCGGGCATGTGCCCCGTGTCGCTGCGCACGGTGACGCGCTGGTCTTCTTGCAAGCCCAGGCGTCGCACGTCGTCGGGGTGCAGGAGGACCACGTCCCGGCGATCAATGCCGCGGTATAAGTCGTACTCTTCGTAGACGACCGTATTGAACTGCCCCTCGCTGCGAACGGTCATCAGGACGAGGTCGCCCGTGATTCGGGCGGGGATGTCGTGGACCCGCAGCGCCGCTTTCCCGCTGGGAGTGGGGAAGGTGGGTGTGTGGAAGGTGCGGCCGGGAATGAAGAACTCGCCTCGGCGCCCCTTGGCATCGATGTCGCGAATTTCCTCCCAGCCGGGGATGACGTCGGCCAGCATTTTCCGGATGCGTGAGGTGCTTTGCAGGTCTCGCCAGACAATCGGCCCCGACTGTCGAAGCACGCGATCGGCGAGTTCGGCCACCAGTTCGGTTTCGCTGCGGGGGCCAGCATGCCGGCGGGGTCCACCGTCGCTGAGGCGGATGAAATTGAACATCGATTCCTGCGTGGTCTTCTGCGATTCTTCGTCCCGGGCCAGCACGGGCAAAATGAAAGTCTCGCGCGCCACGCCGTGGGCGTGACCAGTATTCAGCGTGGTCGACAGATAGACCATCGTATGCAGGTTCGCAATCGCCTTCGCGGCGGCCACGGCGTCTGGATTGGAACCATACAGATTGCCCCCCAGGCAGACCCCCAGTTTCAGTTGGCCAGTGGCCGCGCCGTCCATGCAAGACATGGTGTCGCGGCCGGGGGTGGTGGGAAGCTGAACGCCATAATGCGTCTGCAGTCGCTGGAAGATGGCATCTTTCAATTGCGGGGTGACGCCGACGGAACCGATCCCCTGCACATTGCTGTGTCCGCGAATCGGCAGCAGTCCGGCTCCCGGTCGTCCCACCATCCCGCGGAGCAGGGCGAGGTTCGCAATCGCCTCCACGTTCTGCACGCCATGCACGTGATGGGTAATGCCCATCGTCCAGCAGAAAACGACATTGCGGGCCCGCGCATAGCGCGCGGCCATGTCTTCCAGTTGTGCCCTTGGCACGCCGCTGGCCTGCGTGATCTGCTCCCAATCGAGCGCTGCGAGATGCGCTTTCAGCTGAGGCCAGCCCTCGGCGTACTTGGCGAGAAAGCCTTCGTCATGGGCCTGCAGCTCCACGATTCGCTTGGCAATTCCCAAGAGGAGTGCGAGGTCTCCGCCGATATCCGGTTGCACATACAAGGTGGCAATGCGGGTGCCAAACAGCAGGCTGATGGGATCGCTGGGAATGCTGAAGTTCACCATGCCAGTTTCGACCACCGGATTGATGACAATGACTTCGCCCCCGCGCCGCCGGACGTGCTTGAGCGAGCTCATCATTCGCGGATGATTGCTGGCCGGATTGCCGCCGATGATGAACACCAGATCGGCGTGTTCGAGGTCCGAGAGAGTCACGGTCGCCGTGCCGGTGCCCAGAACGCTGTTCAGCCCCACGCCGCTGGCCTGATGGCAATAGAAGCTGCAGTTGTTGACGTTGTTGGTGCCGTAAAGTCGGGCGAACAGTTGCAGCAGAAAGGCGGCTTCGTTGGAACTGCGCCCGCTGAAGTACCAGAACGTTTCATCTGGGGTGATCGCCCGCAGTTGCCCGGCGATGCCCTCCAGAGCAGCCTCCCAGGTGATGGGCTGATAATACTGCTCCCCCGGACCCAGCCGCAGCGGGGTGACGAGGCGACCCGCGGTTTCGAGTTGCAGCGGAGTGAAGCACTGGAGTTGCGCGAGGGAATAGGTGCTCCAGAAATCGGCGGGGATGGCACCCTGCATGTCGGCTGCCATCGCCTGCATCCCCTTCTTGCAGATTTCGGGGAAGCTGCCGTGCTCATTGACCATCCCGCCGTTTTGGCCCCCCATGCCCAGGGCGCAGGTTTTGCAGGCATTGCGGCTGCGTAAGGCCTGGAAGAACTTCCACATGCCGCCGACCTGCCGCGCCTTGCGGAGGGAATAAAACAGGGCCGGCCAGCCGCCACCGGTCTTCACTTTTCGCATAAAGGCTCGCTCTGGCGGCACTGGTGCCGCTGCATTCCGGAGTGTTGGATACTGGGCGGGGCCGCGTGGTGGTCTGCGCCCGGGTTGCCGGGCACTGCGTGAATAGGGCCGTTTTGAGGTCGATTTTGACAACATTGTATCATCGCCATCGCCGACGTAACAGTTGCCAGATGTGGCAGTTAGGGGAATCCACAGGGCCAGTCGGACGACTGGCACGTTCCGTCAGGTCGCAATACACAAGTTGTGTCCGCAGGCCAGACAAGGTTGACTTTCCCCGCGTGGAAGCGTTCAATAAAGGGGTCGGGATGGTCGATACCGTGGGGGAGTGGGTTCCCTGCGGCCGTTGATCGTCGTGACCGTCTCGGAGGGTGGCTTGCCCTCCCGTGGACGTGTTTTGGCTGGGGACACGTTCCCCTCTTGATCATGGCGTGAGGAAAACGCGCAACGTCAACGTTGGTTCGGAAGGGTGCGACTGGAGTGGGTCCAGTCGAGACTTCGCGGGGACCTGACGGCTGTGTTGCGACGCTCGTCGGCGATTTATAGATGGATCGTCGCCGATCCGGGCGGATTCTGCGTCCCTAGTAATGTCGCGCTCCCAAGGGATCGGGGGTGCTGTCGCCAGCGATGGCGCAGGGTGACTCGTTCACTCGGCGTCGGTTCGTCTCGTGGCAGTTGACGTTAGAGGTATGACCTATGGCTGGGTCGACCGATGCGCGTGTCGTGATAACCGGCGTGGGAGTTGTCTCCCCGATCGGTGTCGGGAAAGATGCGTTCTGGTCCAGCCTCGAAGATGGCCGCTGCGGAATCGATTTCCTGCAGTCGATGTCCTTCGAAGGGCTCCCGACCAAGTTCGCCGCCGAAGTCAAGAACTTCGATCCGCTCGATTACCTGTACAACAAAAAATTCCAGAAGGTGATGTCGCGGGACATCCAACTGGGTGTCTGTGCCGCCTCCATGAGCATGGCGGACGCCGGGCTGAAGCGTGGCGATGTGGACCCGCTGCGTTTGGGAGTCGATTTCGGCTGCAGCCGCATCTCCTCCCGACCGGAAGAACTGGTCGCGTCGGTCGCGAATATTAATAACTCGCGGGAAGCTCTCGATTTCACCCGCTGGGGCGAAGATCGCATGGGGCGGATCTGCCCGCTGTGGATGCTCCGCCAGTTGCCCAACATGCCCGCCTGTCATGTCGCCATTGAGTTCGATGCTCAAGGGCCTAACAACACCATCACCAGTCGCGAATCGTCGGGCCTGCTGGCCTTGAGCGAGGGGATGCGGACGATTGAGCGCGGCGCTGCCGACGTCATGATCTGCGGTGCCTGCAGTTCTATGACCGATCCTGTGGATCTCGCCCGGCTGAGTCTGTTTGAGAGTCTCTCCCGACGGGATGACGACCCGCTGCGCGCCTGTCGGCCCTTCGATCGTGATCGCGACGGAGCCGTCGTGGGTGAAGGGGCGGCGGTGTTCGTGCTGGAAAGCTACGAGCACGCC
>JBGSIP010000884.1:0-6511 GCA_041742495.1 Planctomycetaceae bacterium | reverse complement strand
TTCGCGGGGCGGGCCGGTGACCGAACGGCCGGAGCGGTCGCGACGTTCTCCGGTGATTTCCGCGCGGGGGACACAGGCCGGGCGGGCGGCTTGGGCTTTTTCACGGGAGCCGGCTGGCTGGCTGCCGATTTGCCGGCCTTCGGGGGAGTCTTCTTCTTCACCATGCAATACCCCGGACGTGTGGCCCCTTGTGCTGCCCAGCCGCGGCTGGCAACAACGAATTGGCTCGGTCTGGCTCCGTTGAAGTGGAAGTATCGGTGAACTAACGACCATCCTTGGGGCACGGTCCGGGTGCCGCCAGTGCCCCTGGTGAGGCAACTGGCCGAGGCCATCCGCGGGATTTCGGCGGACGACCGCCCGATTCCCCCTGCCATCGCCCCCGCAAAACAGCTTGGGAGCGCGAACCACGGACCACCTCTCCACGATGGGCGGGGGCCAGACCGATGGCAACGGCGGAATTGGGTCGATCACGTCACGACGGACCAGTTTTGTACTGACAGCCTGCCGGACTGTCAAGCAGCCGGCGACCAGCGGGTCACAACGTAATTCGTTTTCTGGCATGCGTTTGCCATCGGCAGTGCCATTTTGGCTCCCGCTGCATACCAAGAGCAAGAGGTGCCAAAATGGCGTATTTTGGAGTCGAGTCGAGTTTTCGGTTCGGTGTCAAAATGGCGGGACTCGGTTCTCGATTCCCCCATCTGCGGCCCTGTTTTCTGGGGGCGGTCACAGAAATCAGTGCGCTTTCGTCCAATTGCCGGTCTGATTTTGCTCTGCGCGGCCTGTTGGCATGCACTTTGCTTTTCCTGAACACGTCGAATTGTTTGCCGTCAGATTGGCCGACCTCGCAGGTTGGAGCCCCGGCGGCGGAAATGAGAGACTTAACGACTCGCGGGGGTGCGTCACACAACGCTCCCGGCTGCAACCTTTAGGAGCTGACTCATGGCCGGAGACGGACAAAAGATTATCGGCATCGATCTGGGAACCACCAACTCGGTGGTCTCCATCATGGAAGGGGGCGAGGCCAAGGTCATCGCCAACCAGGAGGGTGATCGCATCACCCCGTCGATCGTCGGCTTCACCGCAAAGGGGGATACCCTGGTCGGCGAAATCGCCAAACGCCAGGCCGTGATGAATCCCAGGAACACGGTCTATTCCGTCAAGCGGTTTATGGGTCGCCGGCACAGCGAAGTGCGGTCAGAAGAAAAGCTCGTCCCGTACAAAGTCGTCGGCAACGAAGACGAGTACGTCAAGATTGATATCAATGGCCGCCAGTACTCTCCGCCGGAAATCTCGGCGATGGTCCTGCGCAAGCTAAAAGAAGCGGCCGAGGCCTATCTGGGCCACAAGGTCAATAAGGCCGTCATCACGGTTCCCGCCTACTTCAACGACGCACAGCGCAACGCCACCAAGGATGCCGGGCAGATCGCCGGGCTCGAAGTGGAACGAATTGTCAACGAGCCGACCGCCGCGGCGCTGGCCTACGGATTGCAGAACAAAAAGGACGAGAAGATCGCCGTCTTCGATCTGGGGGGCGGTACGTTCGACGTTTCGATTCTGGAAGTGGACGCCGAACTGGTGCAGGTGCTCTCCACCTCTGGGGATACCCACCTGGGGGGCGACGATTTTGACGACGTGCTGATCAAGCACGTGGCCGACATCTTCGAGAAGGAGAACGCCCTCGACCTGCGCAAGGATCCAACGTCTCTGCAGCGGTTGCGCGAAGCCTGTGAAAAGGCCAAGAAAGAGCTCTCCTCTTCGCAGTCGACCGAAATCAACTTGCCGTTCATCGCCTCCGTGGTGGTTGACGGCCGGCCCGAAGCCAAGCACCTGCAGGTCTCGATCACCCGGGCCGAGTTTGAACGCCTGATCGATCCGCTGGTTGAGCGCTGTCGCAAGCCGGTGCTCGACGCGCTGAAGGATGCCAAGCTCAAGGCGGCCGACATCGACGAAGTCGTGCTGGTGGGCGGTTCGACCCGCGTGCCCAAGGTGCAGGCCTTCGTCAAGAGCCTGTTCAACAAAGAGCCCCACCAGGGTGTCAACCCGGACGAAGTCGTCTCGGTCGGGGCCGCCATTCAGGGGGCGATCATCAGTGGTCAGGGGGAATACAAGGACATCCTGCTGCTGGACGTCACCCCGCTGTCGCTGGGGATCGAAACCGAGGGGGGCGTCATGACGACGCTGATCGAGCGGAACACGACGATTCCCTTCGAAAAGAAGGAGACCTTCTCGACCGCGGCCGACAACCAGACGGCGGTGACCATCAAGGTGTTTCAGGGCGAACGGCCGATGGCCAACGACAACCGCCTGCTCAGCCAGTTCAATCTGGAAGGGCTCCCCCCTGCTCCGCGGGGCACGCCTCAAATCGAAGTTGGTTTCGACATTGACAAGAATGGCATTTTGAAAGTCACGGCCAAAGACAAGGCGACCGGCAAGGAACACACCGTCCGCATCGACGATTCGAGCGGTCTGTCCGATGACGAAATCAAGAAGATGCAGAAGGAAGCCGAATCGCACTCGGCGGAAGACAAACAGAAGCGAGAACTCGCCGAAGCCAAGAACAATGCCGCCCGGCTGGTCTACGAAACGGAAAAGTTCCTCAAGGAAAACGCCGAGAAAATCGACGCCGGCAACAAGCAGGTGGTCGAGGCCGCCTTGGAAAAGACTCGCGAAGCCGAACAGGGGACCGATGTCGCCAGGATCAAGGCGGCGGTCGAATCCCTCAACACGGCCATGCAAGGTCTTTCCAAGCACATGTATGAATCGGCCGCCCAGCCAACGGCGGACGCCGAGTCCACCGGTGCTGCGGGTGCCGATGACGACGTGATCGACGCTGAGTTTGAGAAGAAGAGCTAGTGCGCGAGTGCTCCCCGGCGGCGACTGTCCCCACATCGCCGCCGGGGACCTCAGCGGTGTCGGTCAAGCTGTGCGTGACGTCGATGGGTATTGGACGGTTGCGTCAGGCACAGCCTGACCTACCTCTTGTCGGTGGCTGTTCCTGCTGGCTGTTTCCTTCTCCCCTGCTCCCTTCGCTGTTGGCCGCCGCTGATTCCTCTGGAAGTCGTGGCGGAAACCCCTAACAATTTCTCGCGGGTCCCGTTGCGCGCTGCGCACTTGCATTTCAGGAGCTGCACATGGCCTTTCGATCGGACAAGTTAACCATGAAGGCTGCCGCGGCGGTCGAAGCGGCGCAGGGACTCGCGCGGACATCCGGTCACCCTCAACTCACCCCGCTGCATCTGCTCAGCGCTTTGGTCAACGAGCAGGACGGCATCGTGGGGCCATTGCTGACGAAGATGGGGGTGAATCTTGGGCAACTGCGATCACTCGTCGACAGTGAATTGCGGCGACTCCCCAAATCGTCGGGAACCAACACGCAGATCAGTCCCAACCAGGAACTGATGTCGGTTCTCGACCGTGCGGCGGCCAATGCCGAGGAAATGACCGACGCCTTTCTCTCCACCGAGCACCTGTTGTTGGCGCTGACGCAGGTGGACACGGCCGCCCGCCGCTTGCTGGAGCTCAATGCGGTCAACACGCGCGATATCCAGACCGCCCTCAAGCAGGTGCGTGGATCTCAGAAAGTGACGGATCAGGACCCGGAGGGTAAGTATCAGTCGCTGGAGAAGTACGGTAAAGATCTGGTCGAACTGGCTCGCGCTGGCAAGATCGATCCCGTGGTCGGTCGCGATACGGAAATTCGCCGTGTCATTCAGGTGCTGTCACGCCGTCGCAAGAACAACCCGGTCCTCATTGGCGAACCGGGAGTGGGCAAAACCGCGATTGTGGAAGGAATCGCCCACCGCATTGTGCAGGGGGATGTGCCGCAGAATTTGAAGGACAAGCGGGTCATCGCTCTGGATATGGGAGCGCTCGTCGCAGGTGCCAAATACCGGGGTGAATTTGAAGACCGCTTGAAGGCGGTGCTCAAAGAGGTTGAAGCTTCCAGCGGACAGGTGGTGCTGTTTATTGACGAACTGCACACGGTGGTGGGAGCCGGCGCAGCCGAGGGTTCGATGGATGCTTCGAACCTCCTCAAGCCCGCGCTGGCGCGGGGCGAACTGCACTGTGTGGGTGCCACCACTCTGGATGAATATCGCAAGTACATCGAGAAAGATGCGGCCCTCGAACGCCGCTTTCAGCCCGTCATGGTGCAGGAGCCGACGGTCGACGACACGATCTCGATTCTGCGTGGTTTGAAAGAGCGGTATGAATCGCATCACGGCGTGCGGATCACCGATGATGCGCTGATCGCTGCCGCCACGCTGTCGGACCGGTACATCAACGACCGCTTCCTGCCGGACAAGGCGATTGACCTGGTCGACGAATCGGCATCCCGGCTGCGCATGGAGATTGATTCCATGCCGACGGAAATCGACGAAGCGACCCGCCAGTTGACCCGCATGGAAATTGAAGCTGCCGCCCTGGCGACAGAAACCAGCGCCGAAAGCAAAGAACGCTATGGCGAACTCAAGGCCCAACTGGCCGATCGCAAGGAACAAGTCGATCGACTGAAGGCCCAATGGCAGGCCGAGAAATCGGCACTGTCCGGCCTCAAACCGCTGCAGGAACGGATCGACCAGTTGCGCATGGAATTTGACCGGGCTTTTGAGCGGGCCCGGCAGACGAACGCCAATCAGGACTACGTCCAGGCTCGGCAGGCGGAGGTCAACCTGAAGAATGCCGAGACGGAGCGGGACGCGCTGATGGAGAAGGTCAAACAACTCGAGCAATCAGGCTCGGAACGCATGCTGCGCGAAGAGGTCGTCCCGGAAGACATTGCGAAAGTGGTCAGCAGTTGGACGGGCATTCCCATCGCCCGCATGCTGCAAGGCGAGCGGCAGAAGCTGCTGCGGATGGAAGAGTCGTTGCAGAACCGCATGATTGGTCAGCATGATGCGGTCACCGCGGTGGCGAATGCCGTCCGTCGGTCTCGCTCCGGCTTGCAGGATCGCAACCGGCCGATCGGGTCATTCATTTTTCTCGGACCGACCGGAGTCGGCAAGACGGAGCTGTGCAAAGCGCTCGCGGAGTTTCTGTTTGACGACGAACGCAACATGATCCGCATCGATATGAGCGAGTTCATGGAGCCGCATTCTGTGGCCCGGTTGATTGGTGCCCCTCCCGGCTATGTCGGCTACGAAGAGGGGGGCCGGCTGACCGAAGCGGTGCGGCGACAGCCTTACTGTGTTGTGCTGCTGGACGAAATCGAGAAGGCGCACCGCGATGTCTTCAACGTGTTGTTGCAACTGCTGGACGATGGCCGCCTGACCGACGGTCATGGCCGCACGGTGGATTTCACCAATGCGATCATCGTCATGACCTCCAACATTGCCAGCCAGCAAATCATGGAGCTGGCGCAGTCCGGCGACGAAGACCGGTTACATCATGCGGCAATGGACGCCTTGCGCCGTCACTTTTTGCCGGAGTTCCTGAACCGCATTGATGAAGTGATCGTGTTCCAGCCGCTGACGCGCCACGACATTCGCCGCATTGTCGATTTGCAAGTGAAACGGCTGATCAAGCAGATGGACGAACACGATTTCCAGTTGGTCGTCACGGACGAAGCCCGCAATCTGCTGGCCGCGGAAGGCTACGACCCAATCTACGGGGCTCGCCCGTTGAAGCGGGTCATTCAGCAACGTCTGCAGAATTCGCTGGCCAGTGCGATTCTGGGGGGCGAATTCGAGCCGGGGGCCACCGTCACCGTGGATGCGCAACACGGCGAGTTCACATTCAGTTGACAGGGTGCTGGCGACACCCCGGTGAGCAGTGACCCTCGCCGGGGGTGTCCCAATGGTGAGTCGGTCTGGACGCTCGTTTTTTCTCCCTGTTGGCTGGAGCGTTAGGCGATCGACATCGCTGCACGGTCAACGGTACGGTGGCGCGAAAGGCCGCGGGAACGGCGGATGGAGTCAGTCAGAGCTTCGCGTTGTTCATGTCGACGCTACCGCCGACTTTCCATTCGATTTTCTCTTTGCCCAGTTTGCCAAGTGTGGCGTACTGGTCATTGAGCCAGTCGGCAAAGATGGCGTAATGCCGCGGCCGAATGGATTCTCCGTGGTGCATCACGCTGTCGATATCCCCCAGCCAGTTGGGGTTGTCGTTGGCCTCCTGATATTCATCGCGGAGGCCGAGCATGTGACCGAACTCATGGATGGCTGCGCGCTGCTTGATGGCGCAGACACTCGGGCCTCCCGAGCAGCCCGGAGCGTTGCCAAGACTGCCTTTCCACTTCTCGTCAAAGTCCATCGAGTCGTGCGATGAATAGCCGGTGAACTGGTTGACACTGCTGGTCACGTTGCCGGTGACCTTCTTGACGGTCACTTCCCAGTGTTCGCTGATGTTGATGCCCTCGGTGATCAGCGTCACTTCGAACAGCACGCCCACGTCCGTTATGGCGGGGAGCTTGCTAGTGGTCGTAATCCGGAATTTCTCGCTCCAGGCAAGGGGGACTTCTTTGGCATACGACTGAGCAAACGCGACTTTTTCGGCATGTGTCCAGTACTGGTGG
>JBGSIP010000883.1:0-7849 GCA_041742495.1 Planctomycetaceae bacterium | reverse complement strand
CGACCACCCTCCCCTCCACGACGACTTCACGGCCCCCCTCCAGCGGGAGTTCTGCCAAGGACATCACCCGCACCCAGTTTGTCACGTTTGCATCCCGTGGCTTGAGAAGGAATCAATTCCCGCGGCGGGATCGTAAGCTGTCGGGATCGCGCGCCAAGGCCCGGTGAGACGGTCGGGGGCCACTGGAGTGGGTTGGCACCCGTGATTGCTGCCGCTCGTGGTTGGCCACTGGGCCATCAGCGAGCCAATGCCATTGAGTGGGGCGATCAGGCTGCTTTGGCGGCGCGGGGGGACTTTTTCTGGCGGGGCTCGCTTTTCCAGCGGCGGTGAATCCAGAAGTATTGCTCGGGATGCCGGCGGATCACCTGTTCCAGAGCGCTCGTGTAGCGGGACGTGATTTCCCCGACCGGGTCGGACGAGGTGATCTCGCGAGGATCGATCACGGTCTCGCAGCCGACTTCATATCGCACCCAGCGGGAAGCCGAACTGCCAGGCAGTAGGTCCTCCGGGAGTCGAGCCGCGTACCCCACACAAATCAGAGCGTCATATTCCAGCGCCAGCAAGGCAATCGATTTGAACGTGGACGCGGGACGGCCAAAAAAGTCGACGAACAGGCCGCGAGAGCCGGCATCCTGATCGGCGAGCACCCCCACGGCCCCACCAGCCTGCACAATCGAGATGAGGTCGTCGAAGCCCCCTTTTTTGAGAATCAACTGGTGACCGGTCTGCTCGCGGGAGGCCTTGAACCACGCGTGGATGAGCGGATTGTCGAGCGGCCGGGCGAGCACACCCATCGCATAGCCAAACATGCCAAAGCTCGACATGGCCACTTCCCAATTGCCGAAATGCCCGCTGAGAATCAGCACAGGCCGCCCGGTCGATAGTGCGGCAATACACTGGCGGCGGTCTCGAAACACAATCGCTTCCCGGCACGTCTCCAGACAGAGCCGCCGGGGGGCCTGAATCATTTCGACCACCAGTTGAAACAGATGCCGCCACATCTGGCGGATCAACTCATGTCGCTGGACCGGTGATCGCTCCACACCAAAAGCAATGGTGAGGTTTTCGACCGCCACGTCATACCGCGAAATCCGTCGCGGCACCCAGTCCGTCAGCAGGTTGGCCAAGAGGCCCGCCAGCGCTCGCGATTGACGAACCGACAGGCACAGCACGAGGCACGTCAAGGACCGAAACAGCAGGTATTCGGCCCAGTGTCGGCAGGAGGCCCTGCCAGGTTCCGTCTCCCCATTCACAGCAGGAGTTCCTTCCGTGGATTGCCCGATACCTGGTGACTGCGGCTGGCCAGTCCGGCGGCCAACGTGCGAATCGCTGCCAGGTGCCCACCCCGGTCACATCGCTCTAGAGAGTCATCCCGCGGACGAGCGCCGGGGGTGCCAATACTCGGGGGTGCCAATACTTGGGGGGCCCAGTATCAGCGGGTCCTGGCGGGGAATGTCGGACGTCTCGCGGGACGGCGTCAAGGGGGATCACCGAGAGCGCGCAGAAACACCCCCGAAGTGACCGGTGTCGATCGCTTCGGGGGTGATGATGGCTGAGACCGGAGTGAGTCCTCGCTCCCCCCCAAGATTGCAAAGACTCGCGCCAGAGAATTGATCTACGCCGACCAGTCCTGGCTCCCTCCGGTTCCACTCAACGAGCGGTCGCTGACGATCCGAAGAGCGGCAGCGAACTCGTGACAGGGAACCGTTGCACGTGGCGTGCCAGTTCACGTGGCCGGGACTGGTGTAGCGCCATAAGTGTCTTCCATAATTAGGCTTACGACACAAAAATCCTTCTCCGACGGACGCGAATCGACTCTGGGCCTCCATCGGGCGACGTGAAAATTACAATCGCCGATTGTCGAAATGGGACTCCGCGGAGTCTCGATCGCGGGCGACAGACGGCTCGCCGACACAGCGCCTTCCGGGCAGCCGGAGAGCCTGCCCGGCAAGACCTCTGGGGCCGGCAGGGGAGGCGGTCACTGCCCACTGAACGTCAATCGCAGTTCAGGCAGTCGTCCGTGTCCGGATGGAAGGAGGCCGCAAACTGACGGGCCACGACCTGCTGGTCGTCGAGTACGGCGCGCAGATCGTCCAGGGTCGTGAGCGGATTGGCATGGACGGTTCGCAGCGCTGCCAACTGCCGGCGTTCCCCATGGCGGATGACGGGAACCACGGTGCGAGAAACGAACGTGCGTCCACACTGTCGCTGACAGCGCTGCAGGTGCTTGTTCCACTGGCTCAGCAGATTGTCCCGCCGCGCCGCGTCGGTCAGTTCCGCATAGCGGGCGGGCAAATGGCGATAGAGCACAATATTCGACATGGGGGGCATCAGCACTTCGAACTCAGGGCGGGCAGTGACTTCCTCGGCAAACAGGCGGGCCCGCTCCACGCTGGAGTCAATCAATTCCTGCAGCCCCTGCGTTCCCAAAATGGCAAGGTTGGCATCGAGATGCAGCACCGACGCAGGGCGGGAGCCCTCCAGCGACCGGCGGCCCAGATCGGGGCCCCCTTCCCGAATCACATAGCTGGCGGTCTTTTCGATGTGGCGGGCGAGGTGGGGATTCCGCAGGAGCAGCAGGCCGATTCCCATCGGGCAATACAATTGCTTGTGAGCATCGACGGTGATGGAGTCGGCCTGTTCGATCCCCTGCAGCTTCCCCCGCTGGGAGGGCGAGAACGCCAACGCGCCGCCCCAGGCAGCGTCGACGTGAAAATGGACCTGCGCACTGGCGGCCACCGCAGCCAATTCGGAGAGTGGATCGATGGCCCCGGAGTCGGTGGTACCGGCCACGCCCACCAGTGCAATCACGGGAATCCCCTGAGCGCGGCAGTTGGCAATCGCCCGTTGTGCATCGGCCGGGTCGACCTGATGATTGGCCCCCACGGGCAAGGAAATAAACAGTTCCGGCCCCAACCCCAACAGGTCGATCGCCTTGTAAAACGAATAGTGAATCAGCTCGCTGCCAATGACGGCACCGCGCAGTGGCGGAGGGACTTCAGCATCGCCCAGATGCGCCAAAGACGGAGCATGCAGCCGACGCGACGCGGCATTGCGGGCACACCACAACGCGGTGAGATTGGCGGCAGTGCCTCCCGAGACCAGCATGCCCAGCGTGCTGGAGGGCTCGTGAATGTGCTGGCGGTAAAATGCGTCGGACTCGCCATAGTAGACGCGATGCAGTTTGGCGAGGACCTGTCGTTCGAGGGCAGTGAGAACCTTGGAAGTTTCCGTCTTGACCAGATTCTGGTTCAACACGGCAATCCGCTCGGCGATGACCCCGGTAAAATTCGGGAGTGCCGAGGTCATGTGCCCGATGAAGCGGGGATGCTCCACGTGCATGGTGTGGGGCACCACTTCGGCGGCCAGGTGTGCAAGGTACTCGGCCTGCGTGACCGGGGCGGGGATGTCCACCGACATCAACCGGCGTGCCAACCCATCGAACGACGTCAGCGACGTTACGCCGGTATCGGTCTCGGCAGGCAGGTTTTCGGACGCGGCAACGCGGGTGGCGGCAGGTTCACGCCGTGCGAACAGTTGCTGGAGCCCGATAGAAACGAGCGGCTGACGCGCAGTGAGTGCCACATCAGCACCACCCTCCCCTTGCGTCATCGCGTCCTCTCCTGTGTGAAATGGGGCCCGTCCCGAAATGCGTGTCCGCGGTCCCGGTCCTCCGCGTTTCCGCACACGATACGCACTGCGTCAATTCGGGTCAGTACTATAGCGTAGGCCGTCGGCGTAACGGTCACAGCCCTGCCGCCGCAGTTCGAGATCAATTCGGGCGAGTCGATCGACATCCGAGAGCCCGCGCAGCAAGTCCTGGGCAATCGTTCCGAGGACGATCGTGGCCACCTGACAGACGGTGATCGGGAGGCCGTATGGGGAGAGATCGGCAGCAAACTGCTCTTCGTTGCAACATTCACCAAACTTGTCGCCCCGATACAGAAACTCAATTCCCGCCAGATCCTGACTGAACTGATAGTCAAACGGCCCGTAGTGGTCCCCCCGATGGCAGATTGTGAACCCGGCAGGTTGAAAATGAATGCCAGAACGATCCACGACGTGTGCCTTGGGCGAGGAAGCCTGTGAGCGTACCGAGCGAGCCCCCCAGAGAGGGTGGAGGCCGGCCATCGAATAGCAAAACCGATGCCGAAACTGCCTGATGATCCAACGCGTAAATCTGGCAGAAAACGGAGGGACCTACCAACTTCTTCACGCCCGGGCGCGGCCTGCCTGCCGATTTGAAAGGTCCCGTCGACCTGCATCCTGCAGTGTGGGGGTCAACGCAGGGCTCTGCGAGCATCATTTGCGACAGGGCTTGCCGGCGTCAACACGGGGAACGATGGTCCCGCTGCCGGGATCAAGAATCCGCAGAACTGCCGGACGCAAGTTGTTGACTGTTTTGAGTCTGGGCTTTTGTGGCCAAGGCAGCGGGAACGCGCTTGACAGGCGGGATGCGGTCCATTACTCATGCCCCGAATGTCGCAGTAAATTCGTGGTGTTTTGGGGAGCCTGCCATTGACGTGCGGCTGGTTTCCCTACGATTCAAGGCTGTGCTTACCGGAGTCGATCGCGGAGATTTGCGGGAACTATTCCCCATCCTGATGACAGTGCTGCGTGCAGTGCGGTCTCGCTCGGGGTCCACGACCTGACAGGATCAGCCCGCAGTCGTTGTGAGGGGTTTGATTGCCGCGTGTTTGATTGATGAGTACGGCGCACGTCTCGTGTGCGATGATTTTTTGGGGTTCAGGGGTGGCGTTGACTGGCTCGCGTTGAGCTGTTCGACAACAGAGGTTTCCAGCAGGACCGCGACTGGGTTCAACAGAGGACGGCAAATGGTACTGGTGATCGACAACGAGTGGGTCTTGGCCGTTGAGAAGGACGAATTCGGCACAACGGCGGATGGCCTGCTGATCGACAGCAGCCCGTTCGAGGTTGTGGCCGCTGATGAAGACGAAACATTCGACGACGACTTCGAAGATGACGAAGACGACGACGACTTCGATGACGAAGACTTCGAAGACGAAGAAGAGTTTGAAGACGAAGAGGAAGAGGACGAATTCGAAGACGACGACGACTTCGATGATGACGATTTCGACGACGATGAGGACGACGAAGACGAAGAGCTGGACGACCTTGGCGACGAGGACGTCTAGGCAGATCTCACGCCTGCCGCCGGGCGAGAACGAGACGTTTTTGTCGATGCTGCCGATCGTGAGAGCCAGCCGATTTGGGATTGGGTCTCTGCCCAGCCTGAGTCGATGATTCTTGAGTCGACAAAAACTGGGGTAAGAAATCTGGGAAGACGCCCGCTTGCCTGCCCGGCAAGCCGGGCGTCAGGCGTTTTCTGGCGGGTGCAAGGCAAACGGCGGGTCGGACCGAAGCGACGGCGGCGAAAACCAGACCGCCCTTGTGTTGCTCACCATGGGAGCCAGGTTGCGATGCAGGGGTTGTTCGACCAAATTGCGGACGCGGTGCGCGTCATCCAGCCGCACCTGACGGTGCAGCCACGGGTGGGCTTGATTCTGGGAACTGGCCTCGGGGGACTGGTTGAGCAGTTTGCCGGGGTGGGCAAACTGGCCTATGCCGAGATTCCCCACTTCCCGCGGTCCACCGTCCAATCACACGCCGGCCAACTGGTGTGGGGGACTCTGGGGAACCAGCCACTCATCGCCATGGAGGGGCGGTTTCATTACTACGAAGGCTATTCGCACCGCGAACTGACGTTTCCGGTGCGCGTGATGCGGGCGCTGGGTTGCGACACTTTGATTGTGACCAATGCCGCGGGGGGAGTGAATCCGCAGTATCAACTGGCGGACCTGATGGTGATCGAGGATCACATCTGCCTGCATCCGGACAATCCGCTGCGCGGGATCAATGACGATCGCCTTGGCCCGCGGTTCCCCGACATGAGTGCCCCGTACGACCGCCAACTGTTGCAACTGGCGCGTGAACAGGCGCTGAAACTGGGCCTCCCCACGCAACAGGGCGTGCTGGTGTCTGTGCCGGGGCCGCAACTGGAAACGCGGGCAGAATACCGGATGCTGAAGTTGATGGGCGCGGACGCCGTGACGATGTCGACGGTGCCGGAAGTGATCGCCGCGCGGCACGCAGGCCTGTCCGTGCTGGGCTTCTCGGTGATTACCGACCTGTGCCTGCCGGATGCCCTGGAGCCCGTGGAACTCTCCAAAATCATCGCAGTGGCTGGCCAAGGGGGCGCACGGCTCTCCCAACTGATCCCCGCGATTCTGGAGCAGCTCCCCGCCCGAACCGAGTAGCCTGCTGGCGGGTTGTCCGTCAGAGCCTTCGGTTCCCGCGGAAAACGGCCGCGCTCGCGGAGCGCCGTTGGGTATTTTCGGGTTGCCACTGACGCGCGCCTCCTCTTTCCGCGGCGCGTGTCAGCGCCGCATCCGGGCAATGAATTCCGGCCCGGCAGAAATCCAGAGGACCGCGGCGGTCAATCGCAGCCGGGAGCCGGTCTCACTCGCTTGGCTCGATCTCGCCTTTCTGGCCGCCGGAAAATCTTGGGCGACGCCGCCGGTTTCGGCCTTTGGCTTGCGTCGCAAACTCCTGTCCGCCGGGGCTTTGGGAAGAAGCAATTGAACCGGGCCCCCGGTTTGGCCTAGAATCTTCCTTGCCGGGGCAGTGAGCCAGCGAGGCTCGGGGCTTGCGGCGGGGGAGAGGAAACGGAGGCGACATGAACGTCACAGGTGCAGGCGGCACGCAGGGAGCACGGCCGATTTTTGCTGCGGGATCCGCATCCCGCCCCGCAGGGGCTTCGGGGATCGCTCAGGTTGGCGGCTCCAGACCTGTCCAGGAAGCAGATGAGGTCACCATCTCTGATGCAGCCCGGCAGATGCAACAGGCGGCGGCCGCGGAAGGGGTGACGGCAGGCAACGGCGCTCATGCCGCGCGGCTGGATGAAATTCGAGCCCAGATTGCGGCGGGCACCTACGAAACCGAACAGCGATTGTCGAGCGCCGTCAATCGCATGCTGAGTGACATCCTGGATACCGAAGCGTGAGGGCTCTGCGGCTGGCCTGATTGGCCCGCTTCCCAGCGTGCCGCTCGCGGGAAGGGGATTCGCTCTTCACCATTAAAGGCAGGACTTTGTGTCGGGTACTGTGAGCGATCTGGGACGCGTGGAAGTTTCCGCCACGCCGAAAGAGAAATTTGCTGAATATCTCGCGACGCGGAAAATGCGTTTGACCGCCGAGCGCGAGGAGATCGTCGACGAAGTCTTCAGCCATCACGAGCATTTTGACGCCGAAGAGTTGGTGGTGCGGCTGACCAGCAAATCGCGCGGTCGCCGTGTGAGTCGCTCCACGGTCTACCGGACCCTCAATTCGCTGGAAGAGGCTGGGTTGCTGCGCAAGGTGGCCCGCACGAACGATCGTGAAATCTACGAGCACGACTACGGTTATCCGCAGCACGACCACCTGATTTGCCGGGTCTGTGGCGAACTGGAAGAGTTTCGCAACGAGGCCATTTCGGACCTCCTGCGGGCGCAATCTGAATCGGCTGGCTTTCTGATGGAAGGCCATCGGCTGGAAGTGAGCGGGGTGTGCCTGAAGTGCCGCCGGGCTCCTGTTCGCAGCCATCGCAAGCTGGACATGGTGTAGGGACCGGGCACGGTCGCTATGAACCTGTGTTCGCGGCGATTCCGGCCGGCGCCTGTACCTTGCAAGCGGCCATCGTGGCGCACTGGATGGCGTCTGTGAGGGTCTCTGCGCGGCCTACTTTTGCGAAGAAAAAGCAGCGTTTTCCGGGCTCAGCCACATTTTGCCAGCCCGCGCATTTTCAAGGCCTTTTTTTGTCAGTGGTACCGCCCTGCCCCACTTGGTGCGCC
>JBGSIP010000882.1:0-4930 GCA_041742495.1 Planctomycetaceae bacterium | reverse complement strand
CGCGATGCACCACACGCACGATCCAGACCGGAAATCCGTCAGAGTATTTGAGCCACTTGTCAAACAGCATGGTCTTACGACACATGCGAAAACCGGCCACCCCCGACAAGTCGGTTGTCAACAGGTCTCGTAACGCACGTTCCAGTTCGGGCGTGATCACCTCGTCGGCATCCAGACACAGCACCCACTCGTGCCGCAGTCCCCCCTCTTGCAAGGCCCAGTTGCGCTGGCTGGCAAAACTCGTGAACTTGTGCGTGAGCACCCGCGCGCCAGCAGCCACGGCCCGCGCTACGGTGTCGTCGGTGGAGTGATCGTCGACGACCACCACTTCGTCAGCAAACGTGGCTGCACGCACCGCCCGCTCAATATTGTCGGCCTCGTTGCGTGCGATGAACACCACAGACAACGGACACCGCGGCTGACTGTCACTCACGATCCACCGTCCGTTGGCGAATGAAACGAGCCGGGTTCCCGGCCGCGATGGTCCACGCGGCCACATCCTTCGTCGTCACAGCACAGGCTCCCAGCACGGCGCCGTCTCCAATCGTCACACCGGGCCCCACGAACGCACGGGCACACACCCACGCCTGCGATCCAATGGCAATCGGAGCCGAAACAAGCACCATGGTCTTGGACCGCGGATCATGCGTGGCGGCACACAGGAACGCTTCCTGCGAGATCGTCGCGTAGCTGCCAATCGTGATCGGTGCGACGCAGTAGCAATCGACATCCCGGGCCAGCGAGACTTCGTCCCCCACCGTCAGATTCCACGGTGCCCAGATGCGGACGCTGGGAAAAATTCGGGCCTGCCGACCAATTCGGGCACCGCACAACCGCAGCAGGCCGCGCCGCCACGCAAAGCAGATCCGCGGGGATGGCCGAAACAGCAACACCCACACCAGCCCCCACACCACGCGTCCGACCTTATTGCGGAAGGAATGTGGACTGGGGCAGTGTTCCTTGTCCGTACAGACCGCCACCCCGCCCGCATTGTCCGCCGCAGTCGCCACGATTCCACCGGCGGCAGCCGAACGACTCTCGGGAGTGGATTCCTCGTTAGATAGAAATGCCATGCGGACTTCGCTCACGGTTCAAACCCTTTCGCCTCCTCGGCCACAATGTCAGCCTTGGGAACCACGGTGCCAGAGGCTTGATTCGATAGGTGCCAAAGCACTGACGGCTCGTGAGACAACGTTTCGAGAAAATTCACTCCGGAAGAGTCGTCGCTCCTGAAACGCCACAAGGAGTTTTCCGACCTGAGGCTCGGGAGTTCAACGATCTCGTGGTTTGCGTCGTTACAAATTGTGCGCTCTCTCACTTGAGTTTCATCTCCCACGGCCCGCCTGGCTTCCATGTGGCGGAAAATGTCTCTCCCGAAGCAATGGCTCGCGATGGAGGCATGAGGAAGTGTTCGAGGACGAAGATCACCGCTTCTAGCTTGGCCGGTTCCACACAGAGTTTTCCTTTGCGGACGAAGGCGTTCCACTGCGTCAATTTCGTGGGGTTGGCGCTGAATTCTATCGTGAGCGCCAGCGGTGGTTCGGTCGGCGGGAGAGTTCCTCTGCGGCGGAGGGTGGCGGCAATGGCCTTGGCGAGCGTTTCGCCGTCAAATATGAAGTCACGCGAAAGAATCCACAGGTCGAAGAAATCCTTCATACGACTGTTCTGCATTCCCAGCACCGTCACCGCCTGAAACTTCTCAGCGACAACCGTTTCTCTGGGATATGTTTTGAGGACGGGCGCGGGAAAATCGAGGATCGTCGGAAAAGTCGTACGCACTGGCGCTGGCGTCACGGCGTCGCCAAAACCCACATCGATTTGCAGCCGAAGTCGAGCGTTTCCGAGCCGAACCGGACATGTGACCCGCACACCTTCGTACTCATGGTCTTCTTTGATCCGGTCCGCAGTGATGTCGGCAGGATCGAACGTAAGGCCGTCATCCGTGAAGACAACAGTACAGATCGCGCTCATCACTTCGGTCAGTCGTTCCAGAGAACTGTCTCCGATTCCGAGTAGGTCCACGTCCTTGGTGGCCCGGTGGGGTTCGGCTGCCCAGAGTTGAAAGAGGATGGCCACCTTCAGAACGAAGACATCTTCGTACCGGGAAGCACTCAACCGATAGAGAAATCGTTCAATTGCGTAGCGAGTCAGCACGGACTGGAAGTCCTCGTTGTGCTTTCGTGCGAACTCGGTCAGGCGTCCACGAACCGACGCGGCGAGGTCTTTTGGATGCCCTTTCGTCAATTGAGCATGGCCTCCAGGTAGGGTCGCATGACCTCTGCCATTCGGCGGGTTTTAGCGGCGCGGTAGAGATCATCGGGAGACGCCATTTTCTTCCGCAGGCAGTCGCGGAGCGCTTCCAGTGCCACGTCGATCCCAATTTTCTTGCGGTAGGCAAAGCAATCCACAACCGTCCGCGCTGGATCGGTCATTCTTACGGTGACCCCTTCGACGTTGTGAACATCGACGCCGTTCATCAGATCGGAGCCGGAGAAGCGGACGATGCGCAGCGGAGGGGACTTAACCTTCGGGAGTCGCGCCTTCCGGTCGATGGCGAGCCAGACTTCAAACGGGAATTGGGTGGTCAGGTCATGAAACTGGAGCGCCGAAAGAAGACAGACGACTCCGTGCGGAATCCGGCGACAGGCTTCCGCGAGGCTGTGGTTCTCGGTGATGTCGGCTCCCGCGAGAACATAAATGCCTCGGGATGGTCGATCGAGCACGCCGTCGGCAACGAGGCGGGCGAGATATACGCGGGGAATCGACTGTTCCTGCAGATCCATCGCACGGAGCACACCCCGCTGCCGAACCAGCTCGATGAGCCGGTTCGCATGGCCATCCGCAATGTTTCTTATTGTCGGCCTTTCTTTCATGTGCCGACATTATGAAACAAATAACCCCTTCGGTCAAGCGGAAACGGTCCGGACCTGGCTGAAGCTCTGTCGCATTTTACAAGTGACGCAATTCATTCTGCAGCTGCCTGTTATCCGCCGTTGCTCTACTTCGGTCCAATCGCAAACGCTCTCCTGGAGAAGTTCTATTGGTGTCTTCACGGCACTCGCAGCATAGCGGCGACGGGCACCGGGGTCAGCCGCCGCGATCGGGCGGCGACACGCGAAGTGTGTCGACACCCTCGACACGACGCCAGTGAGTCGCTGGAAAGTTGCGGGGAACTTGCCTTGCCCCGGCCAGGTTTCGCAGTTTCTCCGGACTGACTGATCGTCACAATCGGCACCATTCGCGGGTCTCGTCGATTTCTGCATGCGAATTTCCTGCAGTCATTGCGGTCGTGCGGGAATCTGCCGATGCAACCAATAACGATTGTTCCCGCCGCAGATGCTGCGGGAATCGAGCCAGCGATGGCACACGCCCCCCCGTGTCACGATCTGTCCACCCTATGCCCGCTCGATTGCGCGCCACGTTCACGCTGTTAGCCACGTTCAAGGACAACGCCGCCTTGACGACGCTGGTTCGCGCGCTGGAAATTCCAGACCCGCTGGTTCAGAAGCTGGCGGCACAGGCATTGGTGAGCCGCCCCAGCACGCGTGGCCGCGCGGAACTCATCCGCGCGATGCACCAGTTGCCGTTTGATATCACCCCGGACGTGGCCGCCAGCCGACGCGAGTTCGCACCAGCCTTGTTGCAATCGCTGCAGTTTGGGGATGACCAGTCCCGATTGAACGCGTTGTCACTCGTCCGCGCGCTGGAAGACTTTACGGCGCTCCCCGCCAGCTTGCAGTTGATGTCCAGCGAAACGCCCGACGTGCGCGAGCGGGCCATTGAAGTGGTGCGTGATCTGGTTGATCGTCTCTACGAACACCGGCAGGTTGCCACTTCGTCAGCCGTACCTGACCGCGACGTGGGGAGCACGACCCAGCACTTGTCCGCGGCCCTCTCGGCGTTGAGTAACGAGGTCGAGCGCATCGAGCAGTTGCCCAGTCCCGATCTCGTCGTCGAATCGATCCTGATTCTGGGGAGCAGCCAGAACCCGCTGGTGCAGCGGCTGTTGGGACACTCCAAACCCATCGTCCGCGAACTCGCCGCCGACATTCTGGCAGTCAGCCAGCACCCGGGGGTGATCGAACTGCTGGTCAGTGAGTTGTCGCGCAAGCAGCCGCACTATCGCGTGTTGACATCGCTGTCGGAGCGCCGCGACCCGGGGTTTATTATTCAGATGTTGCGCCTGCTGCCGCGGCGACTCTCGACCAATCACCAGCGCAATCTGCGACAGTTGGACTGGATCGCGTGGCTGGATATTTCGTCGATGCCGCTCGAAGAAATGCCTGACGAGTTGCATCCACGCCTGGTCGAATTCATCGTTGCCACCGGGCTGGATGTCACGCAGAAGACGTCGCTGCTGCAGGAAATTCTCCGTCGGGGCAGTCTGGAAGGTCGCGTGGCGGCCGCCGAGGAAGTGTCCCGACTTGACCCGCAACAACTGCGTGATGTCGTCGTCGAGAGCCTTGAAGCCGAAGACGTGGAGACGCAGGCGTGGGCGACCTCCCAACTGCGATCACTGCATGTCCCCGATGCCATGCGACTGCTGGTGGAGCGGCTGGAATCGCCAGAGACACCCATCCGGGAAGCGGCCCGGCGACAGTTGCAGGGCTTCACGCTGGAAACAGCGATGGACCTGTTGGCACGAACGGACGACACCACCAGCGCCCATCTGGGTCATCTGTTGCGCAAGATCCACCCCTCGATCCTCACGGAACTGGGGCAGCAACTGACCGATTCTGTCCAGCGTCGTCGACTCAAAGCTGCCGTCGCGGCCCGCCGGCTGAATCTGCATGTGCATCTGTTGCCGGAACTCGTCAGTCTGTTGCGCGATGAAGACTCTGTCGTGCGGCAGACCGCCGTGGAGGTCCTTGCCACGCTTTCCAGCCTGGAAGCCCGCGACGCGATTTATGGCATGCTGAATGATCCCAGC
>JBGSIP010000881.1:0-1951 GCA_041742495.1 Planctomycetaceae bacterium | reverse complement strand
GCGAGTACGCCCCACAGCACCCAGCCCGCCGCACTGCGACGACGACGACGGCGAGCGGGGAAGCTTGCCGAGACACCGGCCAGCACGGCCGGCCGATCGGTTTGTTGTAGCTGAATGTCGAGGGCATTGAATTCGGCAGTGTTCTCTCCCAGCGAGAGTGGGGCCGCAGACGGCTTCCCTGGCGGCCGCGAGGACGCGGGCAACGGTGTGGCCGATTCCTCAGGGGGGATCGGCAAAGGGCGCGTGATTGGCGGTACGGTCAGCGCTTGAGCGCACTGCGGACAGGCGTGGACCCGTCCGAGTTCTGCATCGCGGCTGCGAAGTGCCACGCGGCAGTGCGGGCAGGCAAATTGCACTCCCATAACAGGGGCTCCGCGGGGCCAGAAGGGATGCAGGTGGTCGTTGTGCCGTGGCCGGGAATCAACGTTCGTGCCGACGCCGGCAGAACGCAACAGTTCGCGACAATGGTGGGCCACAGCGGCGGACATCGCGTGACAGCCCGATTTTGTCTGAATCTTTGATGACCGGGGCAAATTGATGCTACTCAAGCCGGACCGACGCGGATACCGTTTGCACACTTGAAATTTTGCCGGCTCTCCACGCCGTGCAACAGCAGCAAGTGACCTGTGAGGGGTTTGGGGTACCCCAGGCTTGTTACCCCACCGGAGCGGTGTGGCCGATCGACTGGCGTGCCGGCGACACCCATCAGAAGAAGAGTGAGGAGTTCGGTCCATGCAAGACAAATCGCAGGTGCTGACCCGGGTCGTCGAGCATATCGACATCACCCAGCACAACGTGGTGCCGCTGGTAGATGCCATGCGAACCATGGCCTTCAGCGCCCGTGACCTGTCGCGCGCTGCTGACATCTACGACCGGATGCTGCGCGACGAAAACTGCACCGTCATGCTGTGTCTGGCAGGTTCGCTGATCAGCTCCGGGATGAAGAAAATCTTCATCGACCTGATCCGCAAGAACATGATCGACTCGATCGTCTCGACGGGGGCGAACATTGTCGATCAGGACTTCTTCGAAGCCCTCGGCTTCAAGCATTACATCGCCGATGAAGCGCTGAAGTCGGGATTGCACGACAATCAACTGCGCGAGCTGGAAATCGATCGCATCTACGACACGCTGATCGACGAAGAAGAGCTGCGTATCTGCGACGACACGATCAAGGTGATCGCCGACGAACTGGAACCGCGGCCATATTCTTCGCGCGAATTCATTGCCGAGATGGGGGCGTGGCTGGAACGCAATGGCAAGCAAGATGCCGAAAGCATCGTGCTGGAAGCGTATCGCCACGACGTGCCGATCTTCTGCCCGGCGTTCAGCGATTGCTCGGCCGGCTTTGGACTGGTGGCGCATCAGGCCCTGCGTCTGGACCAGCCGCATCTGACAATCGACAGTGTGCGGGACTTCCGCGAACTGACGCAGATCAAGATCGAAGGGGGCGATTCGGGATTGCTGATGATTGGCGGCGGCGTGCCGAAGAATTTCGCACAGGACGTCGTGGTGGCCGCCGACATTCTGGGCAAGACGGTCTCCATGCACAAATACGCGGTGCAGGTCACCGTGGCTGACGTGCGTGACGGGGCCCTGTCTGGCTCGACGCTCAAGGAAGCCTGCAGTTGGGGCAAGGTTGACATTGTCGACGAGCAGATGGTCTACAGCGAAGCGACGCTGGCTGTGCCGTTGATCACCGGTTATGCCTATCACAAAGGTGGCTGGCAGAAGCGAGCGGCGCGTCGGTGGTCGAAGCTGTTCTCACCGGCCAATGTCTGATCGCCTGCTGTCGCGACTTGCCTGGCGGGCCGTTTCACGAATTGTTCCGTGAGACGTCGGCGCGGCGGCAATCACAATTCTGTTCTGATGGCCCGGGGCGACGGCGCTCCGGGCCATCGTCCGTTGTGGGGCCGCCCGCTGTCGGATACGGTGATGTCGACCAGTTTCC
>JBGSIP010000880.1:0-7508 GCA_041742495.1 Planctomycetaceae bacterium | reverse complement strand
CGCTTCAATGGGGCCGCGGTTTTAGACCGCGGAAGACTGCCCGCCGTGCAACTCTCTTCAGCATAACGACTTGCGACGACACTTTCGAGAGGTGCGCCGATTGGCGGTATAAACACAGACTGCGCACCGAATGCCCTTCTTCTAACTGGTTGCCAAAGAACGACTTAGACCCCTGCGAGCGGTGACGGGGGTTTTGGCGGCACCGCACCGCTCGTCGGAGACGGCCCGACGAAGGCTAAATGATTCTAGCGGCCGGCTGTTCAGGTGTCACGATTGGTCGGCCCCAAAACTCGATGCATTCCTCGCCACGCCCTTTGAGCGGTCCCAGGTTGACGATCATCATCCGATCGTGCTCCAGGTTGATCACGGGCCACACTTCGGATTGCAACCGCAAGAGTTCGCGTTCATCCAGCTCGCAGCGAAACACCGAATATTGCAATCGGTCGCCGCAGCCCTGCATCGATTTGTGAATCTTGCGGTAGCGCTTCGGACAGGTGACGTCATACGCAATGAGATACACGTGGCGGGGCATGGTTCACCGGGTGCAGAACGGGGGATAGGTTTCAATTTCGCCCAGGACGGTGCGGGCCAGCAGACGCGTTTGCAATTCCAGCAGCCGGCGGTACGACAGTGCATAACCAAACAAGGGATGTGTGACCTCGGCGGACATCCGTCGTTCATAGGCGGCGATGACTGTTTTTCGGGCGGCATCCGTCAACGCGACGCCGGCTGCGCGCCGCAAGAATGAATCGGGATTGACCTCCTGATTGTTGAACACCGTCAGCGTGGTCGAATCGGCAATCAGGGGGCGGAACTGTTCTGCCAGGTCCAGTGCCAGCGATGGCCGACCATACCGGGGGGTGTGCAGAAAACCGATCATCGGATCGAAGCCAACGGCCTGAGCGACAATGGTCAGTTCCTTGGTCAACAAGGCATACAGGAAGGAGAGGACCGCATTGACCGGATCGGTGGGTGGCCGTCGGTTGCGATGTTCGAGATTGGCCTGCCAGGCTGGCCCGAACAGCGTGAAGAACTGTGAGAAGTAGTCGCGCGCCGCCATGCCTTCCAGGCCCATCAGTGTGGCTGCGGACTCGGCCGCGGCGGCTTTGGTACGCAGTTCGGCCATGCGATTGAGTTCTGCCTTGCCGGTGCCATCAAGATGACGTCGGATGAGCGTGCGCTGGTTCTGAATTTTGCCGGTGATCAGCGGACGAGCAAGTTGCAGTGCCAAGGCCGGGTTGGCGGCGATGGCAGCCTGCCGAATGCGGAGTTCGGCATTTTTGTGAGTCAGCCCCGTCGTGATGCTGTGGAACCAGCCGCCGTATGAGAAATGGCAGATGGGAACGCCGCGGGACGCCAGTTCGGCAATCACGGCCCCCGAGAGCATGACATTGCCAAACACGCACAACTGCGAGACGTCCAGCAGCCGGAGCGCGGCAATCTGTTCTCCTTTGCGTTTCACCGTGAGTTGATCACCCGACTTGCCGACGAATGCTCCCTGCTGATTGAGATACACCGGCAGCGCGGGCGAATCGGTTGGCAGCAGCTTGCGAACGGTGACTGCCTGCGTGGGCGCGTGTGGGGGCGAGTCGTCCGGCACATCCTGACCAACGGAGACTGACTGCGCGGGTGCGGCGGTGTGTGTGATCTGTGTCAGGCGGATGAGGTTCACTTCGTCGGGCAGGCAAATGCCGACGAGCGAACAGCGGACACACTTGGGGCTGTCGTCGAGTGGAGGGGGACAAATCTGGCTGGCAGCGGCAGCGCGCAGGCCAGCGATGAGTTCCTTGGTGCGCTGCACCAGTTCATCGGTCACAGGCACCACCACGCGCTGCCGGCTGGCGGCGAAGTACAGCACGCCGGCGTCACACTGATAGCCCTGTGCTCGGAGAATCAGCGCCTGCGCGGCGATCTGCACACGTTCGGGTTCGTAGGCACGTTCAGCGTTGTCGGGGGGGCTTCCCCGCTTGTAGTCCACGGGAGTGGCGAGGTGGCCGTCGAGTTCCACCAGATCGAGCTTGGCGGTAATCCCCAGCGTTTCGCACGACAGGCTGACAGAGCGGGCATGCAGAACCTCCGCGGGCGGTTCGGCAATATCTGGCACAGCCTGTGAGTCGCGCGTGGTTGCCGCGTCAGAGTGCGAGGATGTCGACGCGTTTGTGTGGGCCGCGGGGCGTGTGAAGGTCTTGCGATCGCCACGGTCGACGTGACGATGAGCGAACGTCCCCTGCTCTGTGTCGAGGTTGTCGGCCCATTCGCCTTGAATCCATTCCAGATACGCCAGCCGCGGACAATAAGCGAACTCGTTCAACATCCGCACCGGAATCAAAGGGGGCAGATCGCCGCGGCCGGATTCTGCAACAGCAGGACTCTCAACCGGCAATTCAGAAATCGACATGGAAGATCTCGCTCAAAGGGATGCAGAGAGTCTTCCATGACGTGGGACACGAAAGTGGATTGACGATTACAAGGTTGAGGAGTTGCTCTTCGCGCTGCGCCGCCAGACTTATTCTTCGCGCTCCGCCGCGAAGAGCCCCAGACCGCAATACCGTCCGCCGCCGACGGCAATTGGGCCGGGGATGCGCAGCGGAGCACCGTGGTGATCGAACCAGGCGATGCGCACGTGATAGCGGGGGTAGTTCGCGAGATGTTTGGGGACGAAGAAACGATCGGCGTGGTCGGCACCGGGCCAGTCGGCCACTTTGCTCCAGTCGATGATGGCCTGCCGTGCCAGCTCAGAGGAAAACCCCGCTTGGACGAGTGCCTTGCGCAGGAGGGATTCGGTCTTTTTCTCCTTGCGGTCATCGCGACCGGGCAAGATGACGGGGGTCACCGTTGACCAGCAGTGGGCCCCCTGGGGCGCGAGATAGCGTTTGATCATGCCATCGCTGCGGGGCAGCGCGGTGAGCAAGGCGACGGGGGAACCGGTTGTTTCGGAAATGACTTCCGAGCCAGGTAACAACCGGCTAAGCCAGTCGAGTTCTGTGCCAGCGTTTGCGGGGACCGTGATCAATGCGCGACGGATTCTTCCAACGTGGTTGTCGGTCCCGTCTTGTCGTCGCTTCTCCAGACTGGGAATCGGCAGATACTGCACGCGTCCGCCGTCGACCGGCTGATGCGGGGATCCGCGAGAGTCTTCGCCATGCCCTAGAATCTTGGTGGCGATCAGGTTGGGATCAAGGCCAGCAGCGGTTGCTGCCTGCGCCGTGGCATGTCGCAACATGGCGGCGACCTTGGCTGTCGAAGTCGTGGCAAACGACTGATAGCGGGCACTATCCAGCGTCAGCAGGCTGAACGCAAAGCAGGGGGGTGGGTTGAAAGTGGACTCCCGTTGATAGCCAATGGTGTCAAACGCAGTCAGCGGTGAAACTGGCCGAAACAGTGTTGCGCCGCGAGAGGTGATCTGCAGCCGATGTAAGAACTGGTCGTGCCGCTGGACTAGCGCTTCGAGCGTGCCGGGGACGGGGATTCTCAGCGCGTGCCCATTCCGATTGGCCGACGGCGTCCAACGCTCCTGGCCAGTTGGCTCGATTGTCGATTCAGTCAACAATTCGCAACCAGCCGCAGCCAGATCGATTCCCCACCCGAGTCGGAATAGCGACCGGGCGATTTCCTGCAGCGCGGGGAGCCAGTGTGCCCGCTCGCCGTCCGTCCACACAATGTGCCAATCATAATGGATGGCCTGCTGGTCGGAGAGATAAGTGGTGACGACGTCGCGCTCCGTGCGATAGTCGGCAATGCTGGCGTCGTTTCCCCGCGACCACGCGCCGGCTATGAGGTCGGCGACGTTGTCGGGAACATACAACCGTGTCGGCGAACCGGTCCAACTCCGCGGAGCGGCAATCACCGGCGGTGCCTGCTGCTCCAACCAGCGGAGGGCTGGAGCAGCGACACGCTCGAACTCTTCAGCGCTCCAGCGTCCCGCGGCGGCACAGACCAGCGACTGCAACAGCCGCAGCGGGGATGGGGGCCATTCCGGCGCGCCGCCCCCCTCCCGCCCATGAAAGGTACCGTCGAGCAACTGCACGCTGATTCGTAGTATCTGCGACATTATTCGCCTCCCTGTTCGGCCGTCGCGCTGTCCTTGGCTTTGCCCTTGCGGGCCGATTTCTTGGCTTTCTTGGCAGCGTTGCCAGCGAGATCCTGCTTGGCACGGTCCTTCTCGAACGGGACCGTTCGCGACGGACTGACCCCAAAGTCGGCCGCTGCTGCTAGAGCATACGCCAGCGCCTGCTCGTGGGTGATCGCACAATTGACGCGTCGTCCGTCTCCGTAGACTTCGCTGAATGTTCGCGGCTGATCCGGATCGCAAACCAGGAGGCAGCCTTGCCGCAAATAACCTGAGGTATTCGCGGTGATGGCGACGAGTGACAGGCCCAGAATGTAGCGGCGCAGCCGAAGTGTCTCGGCGGGGTCTTGGCCCTTGAGTTGCAGCATGGCTGCGAGACTGAGCGTCGCGTCGCGTCGAATGCCGCCATCGGCAACTACGCCCCCATGCGAACCGGTGGCCGGCACATGAATAAAGCCCCGTTCAGCGTAGGCATCGCTGGCGGCTTTGTCGGCAGGCTCGTCGAGCAATCCGTCTTTGACGTATTCTGTCGCCGGATTGAACTGCGCCGATCTTGTCAGTCTGCGGACATTGAACGCGCGAATCGTGGAAGCCACCAGTCGAGGACACTTCGCCTGCGTATCGCGTGAATCCCACACTCCAAAGACCAGTGATGTGGGCGCGAGTTTGGCCAGCGACATGGCCGACCCCTTCAACACGTCGTGAAATGCGGCTTGCAGCTCTTCCTGCAGACTGGAACAGCGGACCAGCGCGTCTCCCGCCCGATGGCCGGCCTCAAGCAGACTGATGTGCTTCTCTCCAGCTTGAATTTCCACCTGCGGCACCAGCGAGCTGTAGGGCTCTGTCATGAACAGCGGCTCGATGCGATTGGCCTGGGAACCAACGGAGTCGATCAGGCAGATATTCACGCCCTGCGACAATTCGTCGATGTTGTATCCGCCGGGAAAGCCGTCTCCCGCGGCAAACGTGGGTGGAAAGAGCACGCCATCAGCGCCTTCCACCGGGATTAACGGTTCACGGATGACCAGAGCTGCAGGTGCCGCTGGTCCAAAAAAATGGTCAAAGCTGGTGACATCGCTCATCGTGCTGGTGCTTTCTGAAGAAGGGTTGCCGTACGAAACGCCTTGTGCTTCCTTTGCCCGGTTCGAAACCAATTCTCGAACCGATAGGAACTGCTTTGCTCGCGCAAGATTTGACCGGTGGCTGCCACCGGCATCAGGAGTGCCGGGAGGGGGATGTGCCATGCGCAATAGTCGAAGATCCGCGGTTTGTCCGTGGGGAGTGGCCGCGTTCGCTGTAGCCCAACCAGACAAAGCAGTTCCGTTGCTGGAAACGCTGTCGTGGTGAGTCTCAGGTCGTTGGGGGAGAAGCCGACATCTCGGGAGTGTGCATTGGGGCCGCGCCGCGAATCGAAGTAATACGGTTCGACCTTTTTCTGCTCGATGAGCGGGTCAAAGGCGACAGTTCCAAAGTCCAGCAGTTGCTCGGGTTGGATCTCTGCCGATCGCACCGCGTGTTGCATGGCCCTGGCAATTCGCACGCTTTCCATTGTGCCCGCCCAGACCTTCAGATCCCGTCCGCCAGCACGAGTGTCTTGCCACCAGTCCAGCAGAAGATCGAAAGGCTCTGCCACCCGGATCGGCGAGCCGGTGTCGTCTTCGGCATCAACTTGCACCAGCATGGCGTCGCATAACCGCTTGATCAGTTCGGCGAGTGTCCCACCCCCCGTGATACGAAACGCATCTGCCTCAAACCATCCCTGTGCACCGGGCCACAGGCGATCAGCCAGTTCCAGCAGCCCGCAGCAGGCGAAGTATTGACCGGGATTGGTGACATCCACGCGGATGGCAAAGGACGATGATTCACTGTGCATGTGACACTCCTGAGGTGAGCAATTCGCCTTCTGTTGACCGGGAAGGATTCGCACTGGCCGCGTAGTCCGCGGCACGCAGCAGCGATTCCAGCCACGCCAGTCCCCAGCGACCAAACTGCCGCTGCAGCCGCGCGAAGCGCGCCGGAGTGACATTGGCGGCGAAAATCGATCGTTTTGCCTCGCGTTCGGGGTCGAACACTCGATCGGTGGGAAAGTACGGACGTGCATAGCCGTGATGGGCGGCCACCAGATGCCGGACCAGGTCCTGCTGGCCGGGACTCAAGGCGACGAAATCGGGCTCCGTCTCCAAGTCGATGAGCGATCCCAATTCGTGCCGGTACAGCGTCATCTCCCGTTGCCGCCAACGACTGTCAGGCTTGGCAAACCATTTGCCTTGGTTGGCGGTTGGATTGCCAATGCTCCGTTGCCACACCATCCTTCGCTTGCCAAGGTCATGAAAGCGAGCCGCCACGATGAGGGCTTGTTGCAGTTCGGGATGGTCCCTCAACAACTTGGTGGCAATGGCAGTGGCTGCACGCTCGACATCGCTCGCGTGTGTTTCCAGACGCACGGCGGTCGCCGCTGTGCGCGCCCCTTCTTCGTCGGCAAAGTCGGACCGCAAGTACCAACGCCACGTCTCAGGAGCGGACGGTTCGTCATCGCCGTCCGGATCTTCCGCGGGCGGTGTGAGTTGCAATTCGCGAAACAGATGCATCTGCGCGTCATCGAGCGCTGCATTGCCATCGCGCACCCTGACCCGCAGACGGCGTGGCCGACGTTGCTCATCCAGCCATTCGTCGGCCACGTCGCTCGCTTCAAGCCTGCTGGCATCCAGCAGGCCATTGGGCGACAGTCCTCCCGCAGCGGGAGGCAACAGCAGAGTGACATCGGCCAAGGATTCCTTATCTTCGCTCAAGACATCCGTCAGGGTCAGATTCGTCGTGACCGAGCCGTCGTTCTGAATAATCCAGACCGGGCCGCCATAGCGTTTGACCAGCTTCTGCAATTGCTTCCAACAGCGGTCGACATCGTCTGAGAGCAGTTCATGAGGCTTCAACGGATACTCAGCCAGCAATTCTTCGGCGCTGATCCGATTCTCCTCTAGCAGCGCGGGGGTAAGAACCAAAACTTCCTCCCGCCACGCAATCGACATGCGCGGCGGCTGCCATTCGGCGACGCCATGCAACCATTCTGCCACGGGAGGTCGGCCGGGTGTGTTCGGTGGCAGCGACGTGAAGGCCCAGGCATCAAAGAGCACATCGGTCGCGGCCAGCGTCCGCGGCGGCGGAGCAAACGCAGCCTGTTTATCCGCGGGCGGCAGTGACGAAATCGCCCCTGGGCTGGCATCGCCTCGCAAGGCTTTGAGCAACTGGAGCGTTCGTTGACGAGCCTCGTCCAGCGGGCTGGTCTTCTCGAATTCGCGCGGGACCACGACATCCACTTGGGTTGTGACTGCGGCGTCGTTTGTCTCGCCAAAGCGATTCACCCGGCCAAACCGCTGAGCCATACTGTCGAATGTCGCCAGATCGCTGACGAGATGATAGCCACTCATATTGACGCCGACTT
>JBGSIP010000879.1:0-2681 GCA_041742495.1 Planctomycetaceae bacterium | reverse complement strand
TGACAACTTAACCTCTTCCTAAACAGCTTCTATGGTCAAAGCAAAATCATAACACAGCAAGCTGGTTTCCAAAATGCTTTGGCACAAACTCTCCGCAATAGAACACGCAGGATTGTGAACTGATGATCTCTCACTCCGCAGAATACACCACAATCCCCCATTCCAACTCTCGGCCATGGTTGGCGACCACGATCGGGCTGAAGGCTCCTCTGGCGGTCTTTCCAGTCATGGGATCCTGGAACGATTCCAACTGGTAGACGGCACTTCCTCGCGAGGCCTGCGGACCAGATTTACTGAGTAGTTCCTTAAGTACTGCCAAATCCTCAGGACGAAGGTAATCGGCTGGGCTGATTTCCTGTGCCGACTCCGCATGCGTCCCGCTTGAGTGGTAGAGTATTAGCCCCTCGACATCCTGGCCTGCGATTTTTGTCAGACGGAAGTCGACAATTAAAAATGCCTGAGACGTGTCGACAGTGCTTTTGAACTCCTCAATGAAATTCTCAAGACTGACAGCAATCCCGATAATTCCCAGAAACGGCTTTTGACCCGGCAATCCATCGCCATAGACGGGAGCCGAGATCGTAGTCTTGTAGGCGCGGTCGGCTTGACTTCGAAAGACCGTCGACTGATAAGGCTGCTCGATATGCTGCCCCTCAGCGTTGCCACCAGCAGGCAAATCGTATCCCAACCCCGTGAAGTAATCGCGATACGCATAGTTCTTGCCAATCGTTGAACTCTCAGGGATACGGGCAACCTGAGTGCCACTGGCATCGTAGAGATTCCAGGAATCGTGCTCCCCGAAAATGCGATCGGCTTGGCGTAGCTGTTGTAGTAGACTTTGTACCTGCTGCCGAACTTCCGGAGTCTCTTCCGTGTTGATCGAAGATAATACACCCATCACATCCTCACGGCGGGCAATCGCCTCGACCGCTCGGATCCGCTCGCGCGTCACACGCGACAAAAAGCGCGACGTCATCTCCGCGGCCATCTGAGTCGATTCCTCGAGTGCTTGCTGCGTGCGGATCTTGGCCTGATACTCTGCACTTGAGGACCGGCTGAGCGCCAGCAGGCCCGCCCCTGCCATCACCAGCAGAATCAACAGTGAAACGGTTCCCAGCAGCACCATTCCAGCATGACGACGAAGGGTTCGTCGTGACTGCTCCTGCCAGGTATAGGTTCTGGCAGCCACAGGCAGATCATTCAGATAACGCTCCACATCCTCGGCGAGCGCCATCGCGGTTGCGTAGCGATCGGACGGACGAAAGCTCATTGCCTTGATGCATATCGCCTCCAGATCACGTGGCACTTGTGGATTGAGGTCGCGGGCCGAGCGAAGTTGGTGATTGCGCACCTGCTCGAGGACTGCAAATCCAGGCAAGTCCCTGGAGACCGGATAATCACCTGTGATCAAGACAAACAAGATCGCCCCCAGGCCGTAGATATCCGCCGCTGGCCCCAAGTGCGTACTGCCGTTAGCCTGTTCGGGGCTCATGAAGATTGGTGTCCCTCCCGAGACCGACGATGAGGATTGGTTGTCCGCATTTGGCAGCAGCACGCTCACTTCGGGCGAATCCACCTGATGTTGCTGACGGTTATATTTGCGGGCCAGGCCCCAGTCGAGGACGATCGCCTCACCATGCTTACCTATATGGATGTTGGCCGGCTTGAGATCACAATGAATGACGGCGCGCTGATGTGCATAATCGATCGTCTTACAAATTGAGACGAAGGCACTCAACAGGCGACGGAAGACGACGAATGACCTCTCATCGCGAAAGACTCCTTCGGCTCCACCCCGATACAAGTCCTCAATAGCCTGTTTAAAGCTGGCTCCATGTAACAGTCTCATGCTGTAAAATGGCTGACGCGTCTCCGGCAACTGACCGATTCCCAAGATTGGCACCACACCGGGATGATCCAATAGCGCCGTGATGCACGCTTCATCCCGAAACTGCCGCTCGGCCAGCGGGTTATTCAACAGCGTGGGCTGCATCACCTTGACGGCAATCTCCCGACCAAACTGTGCATCGTGGGCGGTGTAGACGATTCCCATTGCTCCGGCGCGTGGTCGAGAGAGATTCTCATAGTGCGTTGTCTGCGAGATGTTGGCTGGTCCGCCGTGAACGTCACTCGTCGAAGCTGAATCGTATCCGTGCAGTGTCTCTTCCAGAAAAAATCCGCTGACCTTGAGACCCTCAACCCGCTCACGGATCGCCTCGAGCAGATGCCGATGAGGGCCACATAAGACTTCCAGATCCGGGGGGCTCCCACGCTGACAGGCCTCCTCGTAAACAATGAGCAACTCTTCGAGACGCGCGATATCACTGACTTCACTGTTGCAGTCACGGCCTGTGTGGCTTCCCGTCTCGTCAGCGAAGCCTTCCGCTGGTCTGCCCTCATCGCGATTGTTCATCAACCTGATCCTGTTGTCTTGTCCCGTCATTTCCCCAGACAAAGACGTTACCAGAATGCACGCGATTTTGCATCCCCTGTTGGCATTACTGGCGTGTGCGTCTCGTCAGGAACTGGTTCGCCAAGTGGCGTACCTGGAGCAACTTCCTGATGAACGCCGACGATCTGAATCTCAATCCGCAGATCGTGAAGCGGGACAACGATACGAAGTTCACGAGCCAGTTTGATAATGTCCTCAAGCAGGTAAACACTGACATCAAACGCTATAC
>JBGSIP010000878.1:0-1572 GCA_041742495.1 Planctomycetaceae bacterium | reverse complement strand
CGCGCACCAGCGCCTGCGCCACGTGCGGCAGGAATTCCTGCAAGTAGCTGTAACCCGAGCCAATCAGCGGCAAACCGGGGACCGCCTGCCGGACAGCCCGCACGGCGTGCATCTGTCGCAGACAACCCGCCAGCGGATCTTCTGGGGGCAGATATCCATCCGACGGTGGATAATACGCGGGACGCTGCAGGTGTGGACTGTAATACGGCGAGCCAGCCGTCACGTTCACGGCAAACACGCTGGGCTGATCGCGCAGCCATTGCAACAGGCGAATCGGTTCCGACAAATCGACCTTGGTAAAGTCATCCGCGGCGGCTCCAAACGGGCGGAAGTCCGCCGACACGGGAATGGGAATGCCAGGCCCCGGTTCGCCATCGGCATTCACCGTGGGCTGATAGGGGGGATGATCATACAGCGAGAGCCGCACGCCAATGCGCAAATCGGGACACTCGCTGGTCACCGCCTGCACGGTCTCGCGCAGAAAACGCGTGCGGCCTTCAAAATCTCCCCCATAAGGCCCTGGCCGTGTGTGGGCCGAGAGCAGTTCGTGCCCCAGGTACGCATGACAGTGCTTGATATCGACAAACTGAAATCCGCAGCGCTGAGCCATCCGGGCCCCGGCGACAAAGTCATCCGTCAACCGCCGCAGATCGCCATCCGAGAGCAGGGCACCGTCATCGCCCGGCTCAATCCCCACGCGCGCATCGAGCACCGGGTGGTGATAGGCAATCGAGGGGGCCAGCCGCTTCTTTTCGTAAGGCCTTGCGTAACGCCCGGAGTGGGTCAGTTGCAGACCAACCACCAGATCGCGGGCACTCGCCTCGCCAAACCGTTCAATGTGTGCATCCACCAGCCCGGTGAGCAGATCAGAGACGCCGGCTTCGCTGCCGCCATGCACAAACAACTGGTTGGGATTGGCGCGGCCATCCTCGCGCACGGCCACGGCTTCGCCACCCCAAATAATCTGGCAACCCGAGCGGCCGAAGTTCTGCCACCGCCGCAGCGTCAGTTCGGACGGCGAGCCATCGCGGTTGGCGTCCCAGCCTTCCATCGGATGCACGACCCAGCGATTGCCGGCTTCCAGACCGCGCATGTTCAGCGGCTCGGCCAACGGCGAGCCAGCCTCCGCGGAAAGCACACCGTCATCGACGGGCAACTCAAAGCCCAGGCTCGCCACATGCCGGCGAAAACTATCCACATCGCGATGCGCGGGAATGCGGGGGTATTTCATCGTCCAGTTCCACCAGAGGTCACGGGCCAGTGTTGCGACAGATGTGCGAGCAGAGTTTCCAGAATGGCACGATCGGAGGCCGGGCGTTCCGCAGACCCCGGCCACGTGCGATCTGTGCCAATCCAGCCGCGTGCAGCCAGAAACTGGGCCGCGGAATGCTTGTACGCCGGCACCGGCTGCCGAAATGCAAAACATCCCAGGTACTGCAGCGCGTCATTCAGCTCATAGAACGAGGCATCACCGCTCGCCCAGAAGTGATCCCGCAGCGCAAACAGGTCGGGAGCAAACGTCGACAGTCCCAGCAGGTAGTCCGAGCCATACATCACCATGTCGATCGCCAG
>JBGSIP010000877.1:0-2232 GCA_041742495.1 Planctomycetaceae bacterium | reverse complement strand
GCGACTATGCTCGAGTGCATCTGGGCGCGGGGGTTCCAGCCATGGAAACGCCGCCAAATCCCGCTCACCCCACGCCAGCAACGGCAACACGGCACTCACCAGATCGACACGTCGCACTTCGGGTTCGGTTTCGCGTGGCAGCGACGACTGAGTCCGTTGATCCCACAGCCGCACGCAGACTCCGCGTGCGGTGCGCCCGGCACGGCCGGCCCGTTGATCCGCCGACGCTACTGAAATGCGCTCCAACTCCAGACGATCCAGCCCTGTCTGGGGATTCAGCCGCATCACCCGCGCAAAGCCGGTGTCGACGACGGCCGTGATGCCGTCAATTGTCAATGAAGTTTCGGCCACGTTGGTGGCCAACACAATTTTCTGGGTCGGGCAGGGCAACAGCACGGCGTCTTGTGCTTCAGGAGACAGATCACCATACAGCGGCATCAACTGCAGAGAGCGCCGGCGGGCCAACGGTTCCAGTTCCCGCTGCAGCCGATGGATCTCTCCCACTCCGGGCAAAAACACCAGCACGTCCCCGGTGTGATCGCGAATCAGTTCGGTGACAGCGGCAGCGGCTGCCGGCACGATGTCTCGCACGTCGGTGGCTCCGGCGTAGCGCATGTGCACCGGAAACTGTTGCCCTTCGCTGTCGACAAGCGCAGCGCCTGGCAGGAACTGAGCAATTGGCCCGGCCTGCAACGTGGCCGACATGATGACCAGCTTGAGATCGGGGCGAACCGTCTGCTGCAAGCGCTGCAACATGCCGAGCGTTGTATCGAGCGTCAGGCTGCGCTCGTGGAATTCGTCGAGAATGACAATCGCGACCCGTTCGAGAAACGGATCGACCTGCAACTGTCGCAGCAGAATGCCTTCGGTTTGGCAGACAATGCGCGTGCGATCGGATACTTGCCGGTCAAATCGGACTTCATAGCCAATCGTCTCGCCAACCGACTCCCCGCGTTCATACGCCATCCGCCGCGCGGCGGCCCGGGCGGCGATTCGACGGGGCTCTGTCATCCAGATTTGCCCTGCTTCCGCCAACCCGGCGTCCAGCACGGCGGGAGGCACCCGCAGCGTTTTTCCGGCCCCCGGCGGCGCTCGCAGAATGACGCTGCCCGCCCGCGCGAGTGCCTGGCAGACGTCAGGCAGCACCGCGTCAATCGGTAATCCAGATTTCGCCACCAGCTTCCTTTGCGGTCAACGCGGTCAATGCCTCGCCCACTCCTTCACCGGCGCTGCGATTCCGCCGCCAGCCGGTCGAGAGTCTATCAGACCGTTGAAATCTGCCCACACACGCATTCTGGCTGCCACTGGGCTCTGCCAGTGGTTTTTCTTCCCTGAACAGTCTGCACTGGCAAAGCCATTTCCACCCGTACGCGGTTCAGGCCCTGTTTGTTCCGCGGGCTGATCTCTGCACCGCGTTCGGCGCCATTCGTAACTTGCCATCCGGCGCCAGCCACTGGTTGCACGCTCGCGTTTTTCGCGGCAATGGTTAGTGTGGAGTTCAACTTATGTCCCCGGGCTCGGCGACTGCCTGACGCACTCAACGCGTTGCGACGGCGGGACCGCGTCACGGACTCATTCTCAGGCAGTTTTTTTGAGGAAGTTCGTCATGAAAGCGGCGCTGTTTGCTCGCCTGAGTGGTTGGGGAATGTGTGTGGGTTGTCTGGCTTTGGGTCTTCCCACTCCAGCCGTGGCACAGATCCAGGAATGGGCCAATGGCATCCCGTGGGTTGAACCGCGGCTTGTCACTCCAGGAGAAGACTTCGCCGCTCCCTCCGATGCCATCGTGCTGTTCGATGGCACATCAATGGACGCGTGGGAGGGGGGAGAAGCCTGGCCCGTCCGCGATGGAGCGGTCACCACGGCCGAGAAGACCATTCATTCCAACCAAGCGTTTGGCGACTGCCAGTTGCATATTGAATTCGCCACACCTGCCAAAGTCGAAGGGGAAGGGCAGGGCCGCGGAAACAGCGGCATTTACTTCATGGGGCTCTACGAAGTGCAGGTGCTCGATTCGTTCAACAACACCACCTACTTCGACGGTCAAGCCGGCGCGGTTTACAAGCAGTACCCTCCGCTGGTAAACGCCAGCCGTGGCCCCGGGGAATGGCAGCGTTACGACATCATTTTCACGGCTCCTCGCTTCAATGCCGACAAGACGCTCAAGTCGCCGGCTTACTTCACCGTGCTGCACAACGGCGTCCTCGTGCAGAATCATGTCGCCCTGCAAGGGGG
>JBGSIP010000876.1:0-3264 GCA_041742495.1 Planctomycetaceae bacterium | reverse complement strand
CGGCGTTGTCGCGATTGTCGAACGTCGCATCCTGATCGGGGTCGCCTACCTTGTAGCCAAACATGGAGTCCGACCACCGCAATTCACGCCCGACGGATCGGGAATACGGGTCCAGCAGCACCTTGTGCGGGTTGAATCGCAGGCCGGCAGCGGGGTTGTACTCCCCGTACACCCGATACCCATACAGCGTGCCCGGACGCAGATCGGGCACGTAGCCGTGCCAGACAAAATCCGTCTGTTCCGGCAATGGAATGCAGGCGGCTTCCTTGGTGGCATGAATCGAGTCGAACAGACACAGTTCGACCCGGTGTGCGTGCTCGGAGAACAGGGCGAAGTTCACTCCGCTCCCGTCCCAAGTGGCCCCCAGCGGGTACGGCCTCCCCGGCCAGATTCGCATGCCTGGAATTCCTGTTCGCGACGACCACCAGCCCCGCAGTGGCAACCATGAGCCAATCGACCATTGGGGCACTGCTGACCTCCGGTCTTGAGCCAGATCACGAGACGCGGCGTCTGCCCCGTGAAAAGGGTTCCTGCAGGGAAACCTGCCGGCCCGCTGAGTCTGCCGGATTCTTTCAGACCGCGTTCCCCTCTGCAAGGTGCTCACCGGAAAAGAGTTCCGTGACCGCGGTGGCCGGCAAGATCAGCGGCGACTGACATGCGGATTGTCACGCAGATAAAACCGCAGCGGGGCCGCGGCCCATTCCTCTGCGTATTCCACTCCAATGCGCGTGGTGGTCACGATCTCCCGCTCGGCATGACAACGTCGTCGCACCCGCTCCAGAAACAACTCCTCTCCGAGACACAGATCGCAGCCGTCCAAAGTCAGATCGACCGCCAGAGCCGCGCCGAGCTTCCCGGGTCCCGAGCACAGTTCTGTGAGCAACCGGGCCTGCGGCCGACGCAGTCGCATCTCGGCGACGCCCTCCGTTGGCTCCAGCGCGCGAATCAGTACCGCCTGAGGACGACCGACCGGCCCCACGACGACATTCACCAGCCGATGAAGGCCATAGTTCAAATAGACATAGCCGGTCCCGCCGATCGCAAACATCGTTCGCGTGCGGGGGGTCTGGCGTCCTCCGAACGAATGGGCGGCCTTGTCTTCGACACCCAGATAGGCTTCGGTCTCGACAATGATTCCCGCCGTCCGTAGCCCATCCGCGGACCGCACCAGCCGCTGGCCCAGCAATCGCCGGGCAACCTGCACGGGCGTTCCCATAAAAAACGAGGCCGAAAATCGGAGTTTGGCAGTCACAGATGCAGTCAGATGGGCGAAGTGAACAGGCGGGAGAGAAAAACGGCACGCAATCGCGCAGCCTGGGGGGCTTGGGGAAAATCATTCTTGCGACACGTGAGAGCCGGGCTACATTGGCACCCAGTCAGATTGTCGTTCCGTCCGCAGGCGACCCTATCTGGCGACAATCCGGGTGACGGCACCGGGTGATGACACCGTGTGACGACATCCAGTCGCGCCGCCCGCTGAGGTCAGCCGGGACAGACCACTTTTGCCCACGAACGGCAGTGCCGCGCATGACGCCTTGGCCCTTACCGATTCTACGCTTCGCGACCGCCCATGAAACCTGAAATGTCGGCGGCTGCTCCTCAACACTCGCCGGCCGTGCGCTGGTCGTGGCGATCACAGTGCGGATACGCGCTGGTCAATCTGTGGCTCTGTTATCACCTGATTGCGATGGTGGCAGCCCCGGCGTCGGTGGGGCCCTCCTCCCGGGCGCAACGGACGCTGTGGTGGCTGACGCAGCCCTATCTGCAGGCCCTGTACCTCAATCACGGCTGGCATTTTTTCTCGCCGGAACCGGGACGCTCCACGCTGCTGGAGTTCGAGCAGGAGTTCGCCGACGGGCGTTCGGAAGCGGGCGTGTGGCCGAACCGCGATATTCGGCCCCGGTTGCTGTATCACCGCTATTTCATGCTGACAGAGTTTTTGGGCAATACCGATCCTGCTCGCCACGCCATGTGGCACCGGGCCTTCGCCAACGATCTGCTCCGGCAAAGTGGTGCCGAGCGCGTGCGGCTGACACAGGTCACCCACGAACTGCAATCGCGAGCCCGCTTTTTGGCGGGAGGGGGCCGCCTGGACGACCCTGCCACGTACCAGCGGCAGCCACTGGGCACATTTGAAAGGACGCCGCGATGATCGCGCGGCAACTGTTGGTCACAGCCCCCATCACCGCGGCCCGGCGCTTGTTTCGAGCTTGGCATGAGTTCTGGTTTGCCCCGCTCGATCCAGCAGGGCTGGGCGTGCTGCGCTGGCTCACGGGCGGAATGTTGATTTACGTGCACGTGGTCTGGGGACTGCGGCTCGAATCGTTCTTCGGCATGGATGGCCTGCAGCCGGCCGCCGCTGTCCAGGAGTTTCAACGCGATTCATGGGCGAACTCGTTCTGGTGGGGTATCCCGTCCGAATCCTTGCGCACCGCACATTGGGCTGGTCTGGTTGTGGCGGTGCTGTTCACTGTGGGCTGCGCGACGCCAGTCACGTCGGTGATGGCGCTGGCCCTGACGATTTCAAATTCCAACCGGGCCCCGATCGCCAATTTTGGTTTGGATCAGATCCTCGCCCTGTGGTTGCTGTATTTGCTCGTCGGCGGTTGCGGTGCACGCTATTCCGTGGATGCGTGGTGGCGGCGGCGACGCGGCCAACAGGCGCAACCAAACGCCCGCGCCCGACTGGCGACCCGGCTGATTCAGCTGCAGTACGTCGTCATTTACTTCACCGCTGGCACTTCCAAGCTGCAGGGGGATGCGTGGTGGGACGGATCGGCGATGTGGCGCGCCATTGCCAATCTGGAATATCAGTCGATTGATGTCACCTGGCTGGTTCACGTACCAGTGCTGCTGGAATTGCTGACCCATCTGACGGTGTGGTGGGAAATCAGCTTTGCGTATCTCATCTGGCAGCCCCACTGGCGCTGGCCGCTGCTGGCGATTGGCGCGGGCATGCATGCCGGTATTGGATTGTTCCTGGGCATGCCGACTTTTGGGGCCATCATGGTGTTTGGATACTTCGCGTTCGTCGATCCCGACTGGCTGCGGCACCGCCTGAGCTGGCGCACTCCGCAGCGTGTCACTCGCGCGGTGGGGTTGTGTTGTGTGTCAGTAGCGATGTTCGCGGCAGGCTGTGCGAATGAGGAGGATCGTTTGGCAGTGGCGCAACAGCGAGCCTATCTGCACGAGCAGGCAGGGGACTTTCCCGCCGCGACCATCGCTAACTTTGAGTAGCACGTCGTGCAGCCCGAGTTCGCTTAA
>JBGSIP010000875.1:0-2350 GCA_041742495.1 Planctomycetaceae bacterium | reverse complement strand
GGTGGAGTGGCAAAGTGGTTTGGGAGGCGGTGCTCGCGGCCCGGCGTTGCGCCGATGCCGATTCTTTCCCGCCGGCAGCAATGACGAAGTGGCCACGGCGAGCGGGCAGGCGATCATCTCCAACAGGAGCAGTTTGATGCGTTGGTTCTGGATTGATCGATTTCGCGAGTTTGAGCCCGGCGTCCGGGCTACCAGCGTCAAGAACGTCAGCCTGTCCGAAGAACACCTGCACGATCACTTTCCTGGCTTTCCGACCATGCCGGGCTCCCTGATGATCGAGGGGATGGCACAGACGGGCGGCATCCTTCTGGGGCACAAGCACGATTTTCGCCTGCCCGTCGTGCTGGCCAAAGTTCCCAAAGCGGTGTTTTTTGACCCCGTCATTCCCGGCGACACCATTGTCTACCAGGTGGAAGTGACGCAGGATGGTCCCGAAGGGGGATTGGTCTGTGGGACGGCGTCGGTGGCCGGCAAAACGGTGATGGAGGCGGAGATTATGTTCGCCTACATTGCGGAGGGCAGCAGTGAAGCGGGTGCCGCTGCCCGGCAGAAGAATTTCGTGTTTGAAAGCGGATTGCTGGATATTCTGGCGGTGGGAAATCCGCCGGCCGAAGCATCATCGTAGGTGAGAAGTTGTCCCCTGCGATTGACAGGCAGGCCCCTGATGGCCGTGGAGGTTGAAGCAGATGAAACGTCGCGTGGTCGTTACCGGAATGGGCTGTGTCACTCCCGTCGGCAATTCCATTTCCGAAATGTGGGCAGCACTGCAAGAGGCTCGCAACGGCGTGCGGCCCATTTCGCATTTCGAAGCCCACAGCTTCCCCACCACCTTTGCTGCCGAAGTTCGCGGGTTCCAACTGTCGGACTACATTGACGACGCCAATCGTTTCGATCGTGCGGGGCGGCATATCCAGTTTGCCATCGGGGCGGCCACGCAGGCCGTTCGCGACAGCGGGCTGCTGGACACCGCGTTTGATCCGGCCACGTTTGGCGTGTATCTGGGAGCCGGGGAAGGCCAGCAGGACTTCCCGATGTTCATGAAGCTCATCGCCGAGTCCGAACGGGACGGGCAGGTGGATCTCGAAACGTTCATGAAGCGTGGCTTGGAGCAGCTCAATCCGCGGGAAGAAATGGAACAGGAACCGAACATGCCCGCGGGGCATCTCGCGAGTTTGTTCAACGCTCAAGGGCCCAATTTGAACTGTCTGACCGCGTGTGCGGCCTCCAGCCAGGCGATTGGCGAAGCGACAGAACTCATCCGCCGCGGTGACGCCGAAGTCATGCTGACGGGCGGCGCACACAGCATGATTCACCCGTTCGGCCTGACGGGGTTCAGCCTGTTGACAGCCCTGTCGACGCGCAACGAGGACCCTGCGCACGCCAGTCGCCCGTTCGACAAGGACCGGGATGGCTTTGTGCTGGGCGAAGGGGCCGGCATGCTGATTGTCGAAGAACTGGATCGCGCGAAGGCTCGCGGAGCCAAGATCTACGGCGAAATTCTCGGCTATGGCAGCACCGCCGACGCGTATCGCATCACCGATATTCACCCCGAGGGGCGCGGAGCCATCAACTGCATCAAGATGGCCCTGCGTGACGCCGGCGTGAACTCGGACGACGTGCAATACATCAACGCTCACGGCACCAGCACCGCCGTCAACGATCGCGTGGAAACCAAGGCCATCAAAGGTGCGCTGGGTGATGCCGCGTACAAGACCCCGGTCTCGTCCATCAAGAGCATGATGGGCCACCTGATTGCCGCGGCGGGGAGCGTGGAAGCCATTGTCTGCCTGCTGTCGATGCGGGACGGGGTCATTCCGCCGACCATCAACTATGAAACCTCCGATCCCGATTGCGATCTGGACTACATCCCGAACGCGGCCCGCGACCGGAAGGTGAAGCACTCGCTGTCCAACAGCTTCGGCTTTGGAGGCCAGAACGTCTCGCTGATTCTGGGGGCCTCATCCTCCGTGTGACCCGCGGCAGGGCCAGCCTCTGGCAGACGGTTGCCTCAGGCATCGCGTGACCTACTATTTCGTCCACTGCTAGTTGTCAGCCATCGTCGATGGCAGGGTGGCACGGCTGGCTTGTCCAGCCGTGAGGGGATGTGTCGATCAGGCTGTGCCTGACGCGAGAGTCAAACTCGACTCGAACGTCGGAAACCCGTTGGCACGTCGATCATCGGGCACGGCCTGATCGACAGACGAGTGAGTCGTTCTCCGTGGCTCTGTGCCTCCGTGAGAACCAACCAGGAGTTAACGAGACGGGGTGCTCGGACTCTGAAATCAACGATGGTTACCGGTGGCCCCGTGAACCGTGCCGTTCGCGACACGACAAGATCTCACGGAGGCAC
>JBGSIP010000874.1:0-2582 GCA_041742495.1 Planctomycetaceae bacterium | reverse complement strand
AGCGCCAGCCCAGCCCCCACGGTCGCAGCGCCTGGTCTTCGCTGTTCATGCGGGTGAACCACGCGAGCTGATTGGTGCCCGCCAGCTTGACGAGAGCCGGGTGCAACAGCGATTTGCCCTCCCAGCGGCCGCCGCAACTGACCCACGCCAGAAAGCGGGCCAGATCGCTGGCGGTGGAAATCAGCCCGCCCCACGGTGCTCCCAGCGTACGCCAATACACGCTGTTCCAGATTTTGGCTTCGCGTTCGTCCTCGCTGGGCTGTGTCTCCACCAGCCGCGACTGGAGGTCCGATCGATCTGCGGGAAGCCCCAGCCAACTGTTGCGCATCCCCAACGGAGCAAAAATCTCCCGCTCCAGAAACTGCGGCAGCCTGAGCCCGGTGGCGCGATAGATGATCTCTCCGAGCACCAGATAGCCCATGCTCTGGTAGCGGGCAGCCGTGCCAGGCGTGTATTCGGGAGGAATGGCACAGACCCGCAAATAGAACTCTTCCAGCGAGGCTGATTGTTCCCGGAGGTCCCAGTTGTCGGGCAGTTGATCAGGCAGACCCGACGCATGGGCGAGCAACTGCCGCAGCGTGATGGCGTGTTTACCCTGCGGACGAAATTCCGGCACCCAGCGAACCACCCGTTCATCAAGCGTCAGAACGCCCCGTTCGACGAGCATCAGCACACCCATCGCCACAATCGGCTTGGTCAGCGAGGCCACCAGAAACAGCGACGTGTCATTCACGCTCTGCGCGGCGGACAGCCGGGAGGTCCCCAGATGAATCGGCGCCAGCCCGGCAGAACCCACCCCTGCGGTACACGAGAGCCCGGCAGGCTCTCGTTGGGCCACCAATGTCTGCAGCAGACGCACCGCCCGGTCAAGGCGTTCGCCGTCCAGTCCAGCCTGATGCGCGCTGCCAAAATCCATAAGAAATCCCTGCCTTCCAATCCGGTTGAATTCCGCGGTGTGCTTTGGCCGCGGGACTTCCAGAAGCCAACGTATGGGTGCGTTTCACAGCCCGGGGAAGCATCCTGATTCCGCCGGCCAGAGTGGCAACGGGGCAGCATGACTGGCGGACCGAAAGATTTCTAGATTGATGACCGGCAGAACCGGCAGCGTCAAACATCGCCACCCGAGACAAACGCCCCACTTTCCCCGCCGCCCGTCGCGGGAGAACCTGCCCGTGCAGGCGAAATCCCGCAGTGAACCAAATCGGCTGCCTGTCCGCGCGGCAAGGGCCCGTTTATGATTCGCGGCCGCCAGCTTGTGTCCAGCGGCGTTAATCTCTCTCCCGCGCCGGTTCGGCCCACGAGAGAGCCGCTCGTGGTGAATTCGTCGTTACATGCCTGTTGCCAAAGGTGGTCTGTGTCCGTTCGCACGCGTTTTGCCCCCAGCCCGACCGGTTACATGCACATGGGGGGGATGCGAACGGCGCTATTTGCCTGGCTGTTTGCCCGTCACCATGGCGGCCAGTTCATTTTGCGGATCGACGACACCGATCGCGCCCGGCACGTGGACGCGGCTCTGCAGCCCATTCTGCGAGCCTTCACCTGGCTGGGGCTCACGTGGGACGAAGGTCCGGAAGTGGGCGGGCCGTTTGGACCGTACTTTCAGTCGCAGCGGGGGGACAAATACGCCCGCGCCGTCGATCAACTGCTCGCCAGCGGGCGGGCCTATCGCGATTTTGACACGCCCGAAGTGACCAAAGCCGATCGAGATGCCGCCGAACGGGAGAAGCGGCCATATCTCAATCTCCGCCGCTCGCTGGAACTCTCTGCGGCCGAACAGCAGGCGCGGCTGGACCGCGGCGAACCGTTTGTCATTCGCCTGCTGGTCCCCCGCGAACAGCACATCGTCATTGACGACGGCGTTCGCGGGCGGGTGGAGTTTGATGCGGGTCTCATGCCCGATCCCGTGATTGTCCGCGGCGATGGCTCACCTTTGTACAACTTCGCCACGGTGGTCGACGACATCGACATGCAGATCTCGCACGTCATTCGCGCGGAAGAACACCTTTCCAACACGCCGGTGCAGGTGCTGGTGTATGAGGCGCTGGGGGCAACCATGCCCGCGTTTGCACACATCCCGTTTGTCGCCGCGCCGGGCAGCACCGAGAAATTGAGCAAACGCAAAGTCGACAAGTACCGCACGATGCCCCAGTTTCGGAAACTGTTTGAGCTCTCCGAAACCGTGTTTCCGCGTTTGGGAATCGACCAGACGGCAGCCGTCGACCCCGTCATGGTGGAGTTCTACGAGCGGGTCGGTTTTCTGCCCGCTGGCGTGCTCAATGCACTTGGGCGGCTGGGCTGGTCCCTCGATGACAAAACCGAACATTTTTCACTGGCGGATCTGGTGGCGAATTTTACCCTCGAACGGGTGATCAAGGGGTCGGCAGGCTTCGATCCCGACAAACTGCTGTCATATCAGGCTCACTGGATGCAGCAGCAAACCCTCTCGCAGCGCGTCGCAGGGTGCCTCCCCTGGCTGCAACAGGCGGGCTGGATTGCCAATCCCGCCACCGCGGCGGAACTGGCCTACGTGGAAACCATCGTTGAGGGGATGGGCGAGCGACTGGTCGTCGCAGGGGATATCC
>JBGSIP010000873.1:0-8826 GCA_041742495.1 Planctomycetaceae bacterium | reverse complement strand
TGCACGTCAAGGTGCTCACTCGCGGTCGTCAAAAGATGCTCAGACTCCCTGTCAGCCCTGAACTGACGACACATGAAGGACTGCGCTGGCAGTTGATGCACAGCCGCCTCCCTGCCGGCCGTTCGACGCGACTGGAACTGCTGGAGCTCGCTGCAGCGGACGGCAATCAGATCCTCTCGGCCGACGTACGTGTCGACTCGGCAGTGATCCATGTGGGAGACATTGGTCTCGGTCCGTCAGTCAACGGGAGCGCAGCCGGGGGACTCCGCTGCGAAATTCGCTCCCACAGCGTCGGGGGCAGACCCATACGGATGACCTGTGATGCCCAGCGTGGACTGCTGGAGCGGGACTTGGACATCGGTGGTCGCCGTCTGACGGCCGTGCGGGTCTCTGCCGAAGCAGCCCGGGCGCGACAGTTGGCACTCGTGGCAGACCTGACTTCCAGCCTGACGGTCACGGTGCCGCACCGACCCGCCGGGCGTGGTCGCGTAATGGTGGCCCGTTATCAATTTGAGCATCCGGGCACGCCGCTGTTTCGCAATACCGAACGGCAAGTCCTGCTCCCGCTGGCGGGAGCAGCGTGGCAACTGGAGGTGACGGCTGCCGCATTGCCCCCGTATGCCGCCCCCGCGACGAAGACCTTCAGCCCGGTCTCCACGCAGTCGTCAGCGATGATCCCGACCACGGACCCTCTCATTGTGCGCATGGCTCAGTCGGCCTGCGGGGCCGAAGCGAATCTTTCGCGCCAGATGGTTTTGGCCCGCGAGTTGGTCCAAAAAACTGTCCAGACGGAGCCGCTGCAGACGAGAGTGCAATCGCCGTCGGAAACCGTGCGCAGCCAGCGTGGCAGTTGCGTCGATCAGTCGCTGCTGCTGTGTGCGCTGCTAACGTGCCAACAGATTCCGAACCGGCTGACGGTCGGCCTGCGATTGGAAAGCCGGCTCGCTCGGTTTGTGCCGCACGCGTGGGTGGAGGTCGAGCTCGACGGCCACTGGTACGGTGTCGATCCGCAGTCTGATCTCGAGTACGTGACCGCAGACTATCTGGCACTGGAGTCCCGCGACGGCACCGGTGACGCCGCCGAGATGCTGGCCGGCTTTGGTCCCTTGCTGGATGTCGTCGGCTCGCTGTCCATGCTGGTCATCGATCAGTCTGCCGACCTGCCCAGCGAGAATCGCTGATGCGCCGCGCAGGGTAACTCGTCTGGTCAGGATTCTTCCACGTTGGCGGCTTCGGCAGCAGCGTCATCTTCTTCGATATCGGCACCGGAGGCTGTCAGTTCATCCCCCATGATCTCCGCGAGCAACACGGTGGCATAGCTGCCGGGGGGGAGCGTGGCTTGCAGCAGGACGTCGGCCCCAACAGTCTGCAGGGAGAGATCGGCCGGAAAATAGCTTGCCGCGCGGCGTGTGCCGCTGGTGAGTTTGGGGAAGCGGGCGAAATCACCGCGCGTCAGGCCGCTGTGTTGCAGGACGCTGTCTTCCAGTTCCGCCGCAGCACCGCTGGCGGGTTTCATCCTCGGGCCGAACAAAGGGCCGGCGAGAGTCACTTCGCGGGACGACAGTCGCTGTTGCTCTCGTTCGATGTCCTCCGCCACAAAGAGTCCGCCAGAATCGCACTTCTGCAACACGTCCCCCGGCAGCACACTTTGGAGCAGTCCCGCCTGAGCTCGCGCGTTGACCCAGGCATTGAAGAGCGCTGACTGCGCCGCGGACAGCACAAATCGAAACTGCTGCCGGGTGAGACGTCTTCGTGAGGTTCCAGTCAGCAGGTCGCGGCCAAGTGTGAAGTTCTCCAAGTCGCGACCAAATCGCTGCAAGCCGAACAGATTGGCGCAACCCTGTTGATTCAAGGCGGCCTCCCAAGCGGCGAGTTCGTCCGGTGTCACCACGCGCGGCTGGCGAATCAGGATGCGAAACCGGTTGCCGCGCAGGTGACCAGTGCGCAGTTTGTTGCTGTGAGGCTGCACGGCCAGCACGCGCACGCGGTCACTCTCCAGTGCCGACACCCCTGCTCCACAACGCAGTGGCACGGAAATCCATTGCCGCGTGACCGCCCGGCGATCCTTCTGCCCGGCGATGCCGATGTCGCGTGCGGCGACGTTGAGGACCGTCGACACGTGCTGCAGCAGATCGGGACTGGAGAGGTCGCGTTTCTCGATCCACAAAAACAGGTGCTCGCCCGGTTGGCCGGGCTGATACGCGGGAATCTCCTCGACCTCGAAGTCTTCCGGCTGCTGCTTGATGAGGCCCCCGATTGGCAGCACATCGCGCGTCCAGCGACGCGGAAGCCAGTCGATCGCTAGTACAGGGCCTGCAGTCATACGACATCTTTCCAACCACAGTCCAACCTCGGCGATAATTCGCTAAACTGCAGCCTTGATTCGGAAAAAGCCTTGTCAAGCCGTCGCCAGCCGGCATGGTGACTAGTTGAAGGCGAGCGAGCTTGAGAACTGTGCGTGTTCGGCCTTCGGCTGCCGCACCCCTCACCACCCGCTGTACGCTCCTTCTGCCCGCGCGTCCCCACTACGGAGTACCTCATGGCGAGTCAGGAACCGATTCAGATCGCACTCGTGCCGACAGACGTCGAGGCGGCCGCTATCGTAACCGCTTTGGACGCGGAAGGCATTCTGGCGTTTGCAGCGGGGGGAGAACTGGCCGGTTTTCGGGCCGAAACACCCGCCTGGGTGTCAGTTCGTGTGCGCCGCGAAGACGTCGAACGAGCCCAATTGGCGCTGCGTCGCATTCGCTCGGAAGTGGCGTCGATGGACTGGTCGAGCGTGGATGTGGGTCAACCAGAGGAGAGCGAACCGATCGACCGCACCGATCGCCTGACTTAGCGGCTCGTCGAACAACGGCAACCCGAAGCAATTGGGAGTGCCACTGGGCTTCGTCAGTGCCGGGCAGTGAATGGGCAGAACAACACGGGCAGAGTCAGTGGTACCCGATGAACGGGTCGCCTCGCCGAGCTTCCAGGCTCACACGTCGGCTCGTCGAGCGGCACTGATCGTGGAGTGTCGCCCAGGCGGGCCAAATTCGCAATTACCACACCTTCCAGCGTCGCTTTTCGCCGGCCACCGACGACGTGCGCGAACTGCCGGAACTGATCACGGTCTTCTCTGGCAGCAGCACGCAGCTCAGATCCCCTTCCAGCCCGCCGGTGGTGTCGCACAGAATGCGCTGACGTGAGAAACTGACGTCGGGCACATAAACGTGTCCGGACACGACTGTTTTGGGACAATCCGCGGGGAGGCCATGCTCCGCAAAGGACTTCTCGCACAGCCACGCGGGGCGCGAAAGCGTGAAGTCCTTCTCCACCAGAATGCGAATCTGCGTTTGATACGGCACGTGCGGGTCGAGACCCGCGTGGACGAACACGTATTCCGGGTGCTCAATGACCCACGGGAGATTCGCCAGTAGTTCCGCGTGCGAATCTGGCAGCGACTGCCGCAGTGAGGGGAGATCTCCGAACGACGCCCCGTACGAGGCGAATGTCGTTTGGCTGTCGTAGTGGTCGATCCAGCGACGTGACCAGTTGCAGTATTCCGGCGTTTCGACGAGGCCCAGAGAGGCTGCCATGGCCAGATCGTGATTCCCCGCCAGCGCGGTGACCCGGCCATGCGTGGCCATCAAATCGCGAACAATTTGAATGGCTCCCTGAGAATCGGGCCCCCGGTCACACAGATCGCCCAGAAACAGAATCCAGCGATCCATGAAATCAGGCCGCTGTCGTAACTGGTCGACGATCGCCCACAGTTTGTCTGCCTGGCCATGAACGTCGCCAATGACGGCCAACGGGCCTTTGATCCGCGTAGGAAACAATGACATAGCGATGGGCAATGGTTTCGCGAGAGGACGAGGCACCCGGCGGGCGTGAGCGGGTATGCGTGTGGGGCCAAGGTGATACCCCAACCGGGTCATCAGCGTAAAGTCACATTCCCCGCGACGGCCATTTTTTCATTCTTGGGGGCCCGGTCCCAGCCGCCACTTGACGGGCACGGCGGACGTGTGCCAAAAGACGGTTCCATTCTCGGGGGGCTCTCGCAGCTCCCCGCATTCGTGGCATTTCCGCCGCATCAGCGATTCCCCCTCCCCTGGTTCCCCCTCGCCCCTGGCGTCCCCCTGCAGACTCCGCGCGTTTTGGCTGACACATGTCCGCCGAAGGGGACACGCCTGGAACTCCGATCGCATCGAAAAAGGTCGTTGACATGCCGTCGTACCGGCTGCGTTACGGATGGACATTTTTGGCGCTGGCTCCGGCCCTGACGGGCTGTTCCCACATGGTCGAGAAACGCATCGTCAACGACTTTGCCCAGGGTGTCGAGCAGGGAAATCTGGCCGAACTCCGGGACTTGAGCACTCCGGGACTCAGCTCCGCCGCCTTTGGGAATGAGTCCAGCATCGAAGCGCTGAAGCTCGTGCGGATTCCGACGGGCAAGCAAAAAGTGGTCAAGGTCGAGGAGGTCAGCGAGACCGAACGCAAGGTGACGGTGGAGGCAGAGTCTGGCCGCAAGGCTCAATATCGACTCGTCCGCGCCACCCCGTCAGCACCTTGGGCCGTCGATGACCTGTACCTGCGACAGCAGCATGACGGGCTCACGGTTGTCAAATCGGTCAGCGAACAGTTGGAACTGGTGGCCTCCATTCGCCAGGTGGCCGAGACGTTGCACGAGGGAAACCGCGAGCAAGTGCTCATGGCCTGTGCGCCCGACCTGCGTGCCGCCCTCGACGTACTGCCTGCCACCAGTATGCACGACTTGGTGAGTCGCTGTTCGCCCGACGATGCGGCGCTCAAGACTTTTCGGCCGCAAATTGAAATCAACGGCGAGCGTTCACGTGTCAAGCTGAATCGCGCCGACGGTGCCATTGTCATGTCGCTGCAGCGTGAGAATCGACAGTGGACCATCGAGGACGTGGCCGTCGAAGCCCGTGCTCAGGGGCAGCACGTCAATTCGTTGCGCAAGACCGCGCTGGCCACGCACACCGCGGATCGATTTTTGGCAGCCTATGCCGCAGCAAACAAATCGGCACTGAGCGACGCGGCGACTGCCAACATGTACCGCCGCACGCTGTTGCCCTCCGATCTGAGTCTGCAGCCGCTTCCCACGCTGGCAGAATTGGCGGTCAAGCCAGAAGTCAAGCTGCTGCCGCAGCAGGCCGATGTCATCCTGACTCTGCCCGATCAACTGGTTCAACTGAAGCTGCGCGAAGCCGTCGAGCCGGTGGACGGCGAACTGCTGTATCGCGTCGATGATGTCACGCTCTATGCCTCTGACAGCGGAGAGAATCGGTCGCTCGCAGGAATTCTCCTGGCGAACTCCATCGCCGAGTTGTTCACGTCTGCGATCCAGTCGAAAGATCTCTCCTTGATCCGGCAGATTGTCACCCCCGAATTCGACCGGCAGGTTGTGGGGCGGCTGACCGACGAGACATTTGCGATGCTCCCGCTGCACGGTCTGGGATCGGCCCCACCGGTCATCACGGGGAGCAAATTCCGTGGCACACTGACGGAACTGGACATCGACCAGGGTGGTACTCCACTGACTCTGCTGCTGCGCACTGTCAATGGGGATGTGCAAGTTGACGACGTGCGCTTTGCCGATCATGCTCACTCGGTCTCACTGCGTGATACTTGGAGCACGCTGATTCCGGTCTATGAATTTGCGGTCGCCCTGCGGCAGGCCGATGCACAGCGGCTCCTTGTCGCCACTTCGGAAGACTTCCGCCGCCGCGTCTGGACCCAATTGGATGCCGTTCCAAAGATTGATGCAGCCGTTGCCACGGATCTGATGGGCGACCTTGTATCGCGGGAAGAGAAGGATGGCGTCACTCGGCTCGTCCTGCGAAAAGACTCGCGCGAAGCGGAAGTCCACTTGGTCGTCGAAAACGGCCGCTTGGTTATCGATGACGCACTGCTGATGAAGCCCGATCAGGAATCACTGGCCTCGCTCAAGCAGGCTCTGCGATTGGAAGTGGCCTACCAGGCGCGATTGGGACGGCAGCAGGTCCAGCTCGCCAGCGGCAGCACGAGCACACCTGCCGACACCGTCGCCCCCGCGGTATTCGAGACCGCATCGCAACTCGACACCACCACCGCCGTCACCGAACCGCAACCATTCACGGGCGAACTGCTGTTGCAGCCCATTCCCATCGAATAGCTACCAGCCCACGGCGGCTTCCACACTCAACAGTCATTTCGATGCGGAATGTGGTAGGTCAAGCTGCGCCTGACGCGAGCGTCAAACCCGACTCGAACGTCGGACAGCCGTTGGCACGTCGATCATCGGGCACAGCCTGATCGACGACGAGTGAGTCTTTCTCCGAGGCTCCGCGCCTCCGTGAGAACCGTGCCGTTCGCGACAGGACAGATGATCTCACGGAGTCACGGAGAAGTTTGAGACGCCTCGCTCACCCGTCGATGGGGGGCTGACTCACTCAGTGACCCGATGGCGCGACGGCGTCAGGCACAGCCTGACCTACGACTTTGTCCATCGCTCTTTGGCACCCAACGTGCTGCCGACGATGCCTCACATTTAGCAATAGACAGACGGTGGCTGGCGATCTGCAATCGTCAGACGACAACTGACACTACCGCATCAACCCGAAGTTGCGGGCGTGAAAGCTGGCAATCTCCAGACCGCGGGCCTCGTAGACCTGTGCTGCACTGTGCCCGGCATCTATCACGATGACTTGCTCGAACGGAATCTCCAGAGATTTCAGAAACTCCATGTACGCGAGGTTGTTCTCATAGTTGAAGCACTTCGTCCCCACATGCACCTGAAGTTTCACGCGCGGAGCCGCCGACTGGGCGTAGGCACGGGCCAGATCGTAGGTGTTGTCGCCCGGTGCAAAGACGAGGTTTTCGTTCTCCCGGCCGTTGCTCTCGGAGATCTTGCGTTCCGTCTCCTGTCCAGCACCGCCGGGTGCCGCGGAACAGAACAATTCCGGATAACGAAAGGCCAGCCGCGCCGTCCCGCGTCCCCCTTGCGAAAAGCCCTCCAGGCCGCGGTGCTCGCGATCAGCAACCGTCCGCCACGTGGCATCAATGTGCGGAATCAGTTCGTGAATGAACACGTCCGCACCCTGCTGAGCAGGTTCGCCCGGAATGTTGTAGTGACTGACCGGACCGCCGTTCACAAAGACGTAAATCATGGGTGGTAGCTGGCCCGCCTGCATGTAATTGTGCAGGTAAGTCGCTTGCTTGACCGACTTGAGTTCCGAGCCCGGCCGGCCGCCGTGGAGGTAGTACACGACTGGGAACCGTGCGGTTCCGGAGTCGTATGCCACCGGCAGATAGATGCAGTAGCCGACTTCGGTTTTGAGCGACGGGCTCATGAACGTGCGATGGGAGACTCGCGGCGGCAAGGCGGCTGTCGGTCGATTGACCCACGCAAACTTCGGCTCCACCGGTTCCCCCCGGGTTTTTCCCGATGCCGGCCGGTTGCCGTTGTCCGCTTTGCCTGGCGTCGGAGCCTCTTTGCCGGTCGACTGAGCAACAGCCGCGCTGCACATGACCAGACCCAGAAACGCCGTCACGGTCACACAGAGGCTCGTGGAAACGGAGAGGTCGCGTCGCACCAGGATCATCAGTGTCGTCCTTTGCTGTGACGCGATTGCCACGCGTCCCCTCGTGTCAGTTGTCAATCGATTGGGGCTGCGCCGCACCCTCAGGATTCAGAGGCGGCAGCACTTCGGCCAGCCGAGCCTTGATGATGCGCGACCAGATGGCATAACCGGCTTCGTTCTGGTGCAGCCGATCATCGTTGAACAGTTCTGGACGAGGCTGCAAATTGGCGGTGCGATACTCGTCCGCGGTGCCGATGAAATGACAATTGGGGTCGCCATCGATCACGCGTCGAATTTCCGTGGTCGCGGCCCGCACCAGATTCCAGGCATCCGCACGCAGCGGCGTCAGCGTCACTTCCACCCAGAACACGGGGGTGGTCGGAAATCGCTTCCGGACAATGCCCAGCAACTCGGCAAACCGGCGGGCAGCTTCGTCCGGTGTGACGTCGCTGTCGGGTTTGACAATGTCGTTCGCCACAAAAATGACAATCGCTCTCGGCTGGTGCCGGGCGAGCAGGCGGTCGGCGTAATGAATCAGGTCGATCAACTTCGCCCCGCCATAACCGCGCTGAATGACCGGATAGGGGGCCATATCGCGGGCGATGGTGTCCCACAGCCGGATCGATGACGAGCCCAGAAACAAAATGGCGTCGTCCGGATCAGTTTCGCGTCGATCGCGCTCTTCGAGCGCGGCCACGTCGTCTTCCCATTTCGCGATGCCCGGGGGGAGTTCATCCGCGCAAGCCGAGGCTCGCAGTCCCGGCGGACATTGCGAAACGGCAAGCGCGCAGAGCAGCACTATCAACAGACGGCGAAACGTCATGGGGCGAATCCTTCTGAGGTTTCCCAGAGGATAAACAACCGCTTGCGCTATTTGCCATCACCGGCGGGGGGAAACTGCTGGAAGAACGAGACAATCAACTGCGGGGCCGTGTCCAGATACTTGTGGCCCCCCGCGTGAACCTTGACCCAGACCGGCGTACCAGCGGGGTCTTCAAACTTCGAAAGCCCATTGGTCTCCTCCGGAGTGACGTGCGCCACGCCGTTGTTCTCCTTCACTCGCGCCAGAGTTCGCTGTTGGAATTCAAACGGCACCACTTCGTCGCCGGTCCCCGCAATATGCAGAACCGGCCGCGGCGGCAAACGGGTTGTTCCCCGCAACCCGCCCGACCCCGCGGCGCTGGGGGCGATTGCCGTGATCCGTTCAGCACGTACGGCCCACAGCAGGTAGCTGATGCCGCCGCCGTTGGAATGTCCACTG
>JBGSIP010000872.1:0-6795 GCA_041742495.1 Planctomycetaceae bacterium | reverse complement strand
ATCGTGATTGCTCCTGCTCAAAGCGAATTGGCAGCCACGGTGGTCGACAGTCAATCCGGTTGGGTGGTGCCGTCCCACGAAGGCGGCACACTCGCTGGGTTGTTGACAGAACTGGCCAACGATCGCGATCGCGTCCGCGCTGCCGGCCAGCGGGCACGGGAGACCTTTGAATCCTCCTTTGACCGCCCGGTTGCCGTTGGTGAGATGTCCCGCATTTTGCGGTCTCTCGTTCCCGCAACCCGGGCCCACGTGCCGACAACCCGCTAACGACGCACGTCTGCGTCATGCATGGTCATTATGCGTATTCTTGTGAATGGGTTGTCGGCGTCTGCATTGAGCGGCCATCACGTGCTGTATGGCCATTTGCGGCAGCTTGCGCAGTGGACGCTGGACGACAACGAATACGTCGTTGTCTGCCCGGCTGAGGGTCCGCCGGCAACCGAGTTGCCCGCGAACATCCGCTGGATTCCCGCACCGGCATTGGCCAAACGCTGGTTTGTTCGCCGGGCTTGGGAAACGAATGTGATTCCCCGGTTGATCCGGCGCGAAGGCTGTCACTTCTTTTTCACGCCCTGTGGCACCATTCTGCCCTCGTGTCCGGTCCCACAAGCGACGCTGGCCCAGAATCCGTGGTGCCTGGTGCGGGAAGCGCGACAGGGGGTGACGCAGGAATTGAAAGCAGCGCTGCAACGCCGCGAATATGCCCGCGCCTGGAAATCTGCAGACGCCATGATTGGCAATTCACGCTACATGCAGACCCTGTACCAGCAGAATTGCCCGGCACATCCCAGGGACGACGTTACGATTGCCTACCAGGGTGTCAGTGAGGAACTGCATACCCAAGTGCCTCGGTCTCTGTCTGATCGCGACCCGTTCTCCGTCGTCTGCGTCTCGGTGATGGCACGCTGGAAGGGAATTGACAAGCTGTTGACTGCGGTTTCGCAGCTCACGCGCAATGGCATTCCGGCCCGCCTCACGCTGGTTGGTCCCTGGCCTGACGCCGCCTATCGACGCGACATCGATCGCCGCGTCGAAGCACTCAAATTGTCATCGAGCGTGACAATCACCGGACAAGTGCCGCGCGGCGAATTGTTCGAGCACTATGCCCGCGCTCGAGTCTTTGCCTTGCTGAGCAGTTGCGAATCGTTCGGCATTCCAGCTATCGAAGCTCAGGCTCGGGGAACTCCGGTCGTCGGCTCGACGGCAGGCGCGATGGCCGAAGTGGGGAGCGATGGCGGTCTGTACTGCCAGCCTGCCAACACGCCACAGGTGGTGCAGAATCTACAGCAATTGCTCACAGACGATTGCCTCTGGCAGCAGTTCTCTCAACAGGCAAAGGCCAATTCGCTGCGGTTTCGCTGGGAACTTTGTTCTTTGCCGCTGCTGCCGATTTTCTCGGATCGCCCGGTTCCGTTCAGTGAGCCCGCACCCACCGCGACTTCGACTCCGGAGCTAAGTCACTAGATGCTTGCTCCGCGAACCACATTTGACGGGCAGGGCGCGGCAAGGACGTGTTGTCCATGACACCGAATCGTCTCTCGCCACCCACCGTGTCGGTCGTGATGGCGGTTTACAACGGAGGGGACGATCTCCCCGCGACAATCAACTCGATTCTGGGACAGACATTTCGCGACTTTGAATTCATCATTGTCGATGATGGCTCAACCGATCACTCGGCCCGGGTGCTGAGCGAGTTCGCGGCTGCCGACCACCGGCTGCGGATCATCACACAGCAGAACTCAGGGCTGACAAGGGCACTGATTGCGGGATGCAATGCCGCGAGCGGACGATACATTGCCCGACAGGACAGCGGCGACACCTCACTGCCCGAGCGACTGGAAAAGCAGGTCGCATGGCTCGACGAGCATCCCGACACCGTCGCCGTGTCGTGCATCACCGCGTTCGTGGGGCCACGTGGCGAATTCCTGTTTCAGAACGATGTCCCGGCAACACCGCAGGAGGCGACCAACTCGCTACGACGCGATCGCAAAGGCCCCTGCCATCCATCGGTGATGTTTCGACAAGCCGACTATCATCGCGTCGGAGGGTATCGCCCCCAGTTTCGTCAGGCCCAGGATCACGACTTGTGGTATCGCCTCACCGACCACGGCCTGTTGCACTACATTCCGGAGATCTTGAATCACTATGTGATTGAACTCAAGGGTATCTCAGCAGGGCGCAATTCTTTTCAGCAAACGTTGGGACTGCTGGCTCACGAGGCCATGGTAGCGCGGCAAAACAAGGGTGACGAAGACGAAATCCTCGCTCGCGCTGCGACGCTGAGTCAACAACATCAACCGCTGAGCCAGGCTCAACAGGACCTGCGGCGTGCCGAGGCCAACTACTTCGTCGGCTCGCTGCTTCTGAAACGCGAAGACCACCGAGCCACCAGCTATCTGTGGCAAGCGGTGCGCGCTCGGCCGTTGAACTGGAACTACTGGTACAAATTCGTGGCGTCCAAACGACTGGCAGGATCGGCGTTGACGACTGCTGGCGGCGCAAGCGGGCCCTGACTCCAGTTCACCGTTGCAAGGCCGCGCAGGGTGACTGACGCTCTAGGCAACGGGAGAAGAGCCGCGGCGAACCATCCTGCCGAGCACGGTCTCGACCGCTGATCACATTCTTAGAACCATGTCCAATCCCGCACCAATCTCGATCGTGATTCCGACCTACGGGCGTGACGACGTCCTCGTCGACACGCTTTCCGCACTGCTGGCCCTGGAGGTCCGGGCCAGCGAGATCTTGATCGTCGACCAGACATCGCAGCATTCGCAACAGGCAGAGTCGCAGCTAACTCACTGGGAGCAAGCAGGACTGATTCGCTGGATCAAGACTGCTCCCCCCTCGATCACACGGGCCATGAACTTGGGCCTCACACTGGCGACGCACCCGATTGTCCTGTTTCTCGACGATGACATTGTGCCGCACGCCGAACTTATCACCGGGCACACCAGTAGCCATTCTCAGTCCGACGTCACAGCCGTCGTCGGGCGCGTCGTGCAGCCGTGGCAGCATGGTCTCGCCTCGCCAGTAGAGTTCTCTCGGGGCCAGGGTCTCAAGGCGGACTTTGAGTTTCCGTTTTACGGGCAAACCGCTTGCGACGTGCAGAATGTCATGGCGGGAAACTTGAGCGTGAAGCGAGATGCCGCACTGAACCTGCAAGGGTTTGATGAGAACTTCCAGGGTGCCGCGTATCGCTTCGAAAGCGACTTTGCTCGTCGCGTCGTCGCCAGCGGCGGACGCATTCTGTTCTGTCCGACGGCGGGCATTGATCACTTGCGGGTCCCCTCTGGCGGTACGCGCGCCAAAGGCAATCATCTGACTTCGGCGAGTCCCGCACATTCCGTCGGCGATTACTACTACGCCTTCAAGCACGGTGGCCCCGTGGAACACTGGACCTACGCACTAACGCGATTTGCCCGCAGTGTTCGCACCCGCTTTCACTTGACCCACCCGTGGTGGATTCCCGTGACGCTGGTGGGAGAACTGCGGGGTCTGTGGCTGGGACGACAAATGGCGACTCAGCGGCGTCGCGAAGGCGGCCTCGTCTCCAGAATTCCGGAAGCGTCTGCTAGATGACAACCTCGCGCCAACCAGTCGCAGGTCTCATCGAGCCCGGCCGCCAAGGTGAGTCGCACTATCGTGCTGACATCGACGGCCTGCGCGCTGTCGCGGTGCTGGGAGTTGTATTCTGTCATGCAGAACTGGGATTGCCTGGCGGCTATGTCGGGGTCGACGTGTTCTTCGTCATCTCGGGCTATCTGATTGGCCGTATTCTTTTCCAGGAGACGCTCGCGGGGAAATTGAGCCTGCAGCGATTCTGGGAACGTCGTATTCGACGAATTCTCCCGGCTCTGGCTGTGGTATGCCTGGTGACGGCGGTCGGTGCCCACCTGACGCTGTTGCCTGAGGAGTACACGCACTTCGGTCAGTCGCTTGTGTCGGTGGCCGCGTTGTGTTCCAACGTGTTGTTCTGGCGTACGACAGGCTACTTTGCCCCCGCGGCGGCCGAGCGACCACTCTTGCATACGTGGTCACTGGCGGTGGAGGAGCAATTCTATCTGTTCATTCCGTTCATGTTCTGGCTGGCGGGACGGTCCCGATTGAACTGGTTACCCGCGATGTTTGTGGCAGGCTCCGTGATTAGCCTCGCTCTCGCTGTCCCGCTGTCATTGCGCAACAGTAGTGCTGCTTTTTACCTGATGCCGTTGCGGGCGTGGGAACTCTTGCTGGGGACAATGCTTGTGTTTCCGCAGTGGGTCCGACCGCCCAGCAGCCGTGGATGGGCCAGCGGCGCAAGCTTGCTCGGACTGACTGGGATCGCGGCCCCCATGGTGCTGTATGGAGAGCGGACGGCGTTCCCCGGTCTGGCAGCCATGCCTCCCGTCCTCGGTTCCGCCGCCATCATCTGGGCCGGCCAATTTCCCAGCGGGTTGCCGTGGATCAATCGGTGTCTGTCTGCGCGAGCGTTGGTATTTGTCGGCCTGATCTCCTATTCGCTCTACTTGTGGCACTGGCCGCTGTTGGCATTGGCGCGGCACCAAGCGGTGATTCCACTGAATCTCTCCACTCGACTTGGCCTCGTGGTTGTCAGTCTTGTCTTGGCCACGTTGTCCTGGAAGTTCGTCGAGACCCCCTTCCGAAGACCTCGTCAGGCTGTTCGCTTCTCGTTCGCAATGGGAGGCGCTCTCGTCACGCTGGCACTGATTGCTGTCGGCGGGTACGTCGTCAACCGACAGCACGGCTTTGCCCAACGACTGCCGGCAAAGGCGCTCGAGGTACTGACACCCGTGGCGACAGACAAGCGACTGCAAAGGAATGTCACCGCAGGTGACGTTCCGGATCGCATGATCACGTTTGGGGCCACGAGTACTCGGCCCACGGTGCTGTTGTGGGGGGACAGTCACGGGGGTGCGATTCTCCCCGGTCTCGACGCCTTGTGCCGCGACGCCGGCATCGCCGGAGTTGCCGTGACGCACCTGGGCAATCCACCACTGTCGAACTTCGATGCCCGAAACCCCGCCATTGCACCCGGGGCATCCCGTGCGCTGGCAGACGCAGTGCTTCAGCACTGCCACACACACACCTACGAGGCGATTCTGCTCGTGGCGAGATGGACCTTTCACGCCGAGACATCCGGAGCCGATCTCTCTGCGGCCCTCGATCAAACGTTGAGCGCTCTTCAGCAGCCGGGAACGAAGGTGTATGTGATGCAGGAGGTTTCCACCTTCCCGTATTCGCCGCCGCGATTGCTGGCGCGTCTGTCGTGGCAACAAAGGGAATGGCCCACACCGCAGAGCGCTGCCCCGCCGATTGCCATGTCCAAGAGCATCTACCACTCGCGATTCCGCGTGTCCGACGATGTTGCCGTCGTTGCGAAACGTCGCGGGGCGATTGTCCTCACGCCACTGGATGCACTTCTGGCAACATCGTCGGACACCTGGCTGCCGTTTGATGATCTCGGGACGCTGTATGCCGACGACAATCATCTCAACACGCGCGGAGCATTGGCTCTGAAGGCGATGTTTGAGCCGATCCTGGCGGCTACGCCTCAGGAGGCCCCCGCGTCGCGACGTCCAGCCAGCCGCGCGACGCTGTCGGTGACTGAACAGCCAGCGGAGCTTGCGCCATGAGCCTTTTTCGTTGGCTCACGGCACGCCTTTCTCGCGTGACCTCGTCGCGTGCTCTCATCCCCCAAATTGATGGCCTGCGATTCATCGCCATTGCGGCCGTGGTGCTGTACCACTTGAACGATTCGCTGGTCGCCAAGCTGCCCCAACTCGAAGCGGCGGCCCGTCAGACGACACTGTTCGCAATGCTCAAGGTGGGACACCTGGGGGTGCCGCTGTTCTTCTCGATCAGCGGATTCATTCTGTCGCTGCCATTTCTGGAGGCGGTCGGCTCGGGTAAGTCGATTTCGCTGAAACACTACCTCTTGCGCCGGGTCACGCGGCTGGAACCACCATACGTCGTGAATCTGTTGCTGGTGTTCCTGTTGCTGGTGTTCGTGCGTCAGATGTCCGTGGAGGAACTGTGGCAGCCGCTGTTGGCATCCATGTTCTACCTGCACAATCAGATCTACGGCGAAATGAGCCGCATCAACTTTGTCGCCTGGTCGCTGGAGATCGAAGTCCAGTTCTATCTGCTTGCTCCGTTGTTGTGCGCGTTGTACTTGCGTGGCCAGCCCGTGATCCGGCGGGCTTCGCTGGGGGCCGTGATATTGCTGGCGATCGTGGCGCAGTCGACCACCGAGGACGTGGCCTCACCACGGATCAAGTTGTCGCTGTTGTGGCATCTCGATCACTTCCTGCTTGGCATTCTGGCGGCGGACCTGTTCTCTTCTGCCCGGCACGCGCAGCAATCGCGGTCGTGGGGCTGGGACGTGTTCGGCTGGGTGACGCTGTGCGGCGCGATTGCCGCCGAGCGGTCCGCGACTTGGGCTCCCACGACCAGCGTGTTGTTGGCAGGGTTGTTTGTTGCCGCGTTCCGCGGACAACTGACACCGAGAGTTCTCTCCTGGACGCCGCTCACGATCGTCGGTGGGATGTGCTATACCATTTATCTTTACCATTTCTATGTCATCAGTCTGACTGGGAAACTGCTGTTTGCCCGACTGGCGACGTGCGATTACCCGGCAGCGATTCTGTGGGCGTCGGTCGCCACCTTGCCACTCATTCTGTTGTTCTCCGCGGTGATGTTTGCCTGCGTCGAACGGCCATTTATGGCGTGGCGTCCCTGGGGGCAGTCTCCGATTCCACCAGGCAAGCCATCCGCTACGTTTCCCCCTGCAGAGGT
>JBGSIP010000871.1:0-4390 GCA_041742495.1 Planctomycetaceae bacterium | reverse complement strand
CAGCCGCTGGCGGACATCGCTGCGGCACGCGGTGGTCAATCTGCGGGGATTCGCCCAGTCGATGCCGCGGCTGGCGGGTGTCAATGCGGGCGCGAGCCAACCGACGGGTACCGCGACGTGATCGCGCAGGACCGTGGTGTTGATGGCCGATCGATGAGGATGCCGCTGATCTGGGTGGAGGCAGAGGTTTGCGTTAACGAGGCGAAACCAGTGCCTGGGGCGAGCGTTTTCAGAACCTGTTGCGAGGAGTGACGGCGATGGCGGTTTCCCAGTTGGTGCGAAATCTGCGGGATGCGGAACTGCGGCTGGTCGATGGGAGTTCGCCCACGCCGCTGTCCCTGGCCGTGCTGCTGGACGAAGGGGATCTGAGTTGGGTCGAACGAACGAACACGATTGAACTGAAAGACCGCGGCTCGATTTCCACCGGGCAGTTGCGTGCCGGCGACGAAGAATCCGTGCGATTGTCGTTTTCAGCAAAGTGGACGCAATTGATTGGCCGCAGCCACGACGCAGAGGACCCCATCCAACTGTACGAGTTCCTGTCACTACAGGCAGGTTCGGGAGTGACCAGCACCAGCGGTCCGGGTGAGCAGCAGACGCTGACGGTGGAGTTTGTGGTGCGTGATCCCGCGGGGGTCGCTCACGAGAAGATTGTGTTCGCGAAGGTCTACCGCGAGTCGCTGACGATGACGGAAGGAGATGACTTCAATGTGATCGCCTTTCAGGGTCGGTCGTTTGCACCGCGACCGGTGATCAGTCGGGGGGCGTAGACCCGGGTGATCGCCTCACCTGGCAGCCTGTTGAACGTTTGCCGGGGCCGCAACATGGCGAGTGCCACTGGCTCTGCGAGTGTTGTTGTCCCCTCGCTGGAAATGGCGCTGGCGAAGCCAGTGACACCCCTGAATTGCTTCAGGTTGCGGTTTTTGATGGGTCTGCTAGCCACAGGATCAGTGAGCCATGCCGGAACTGACGGAATCGCTGGTGGTCCGCATTCTGGGCGACAGTTCTCACCTGGAGCAGGAACTGGAGCGGTTGGGCGCGACGATTGAGGGGCTGTCCCGGCAGGCAGAACTGGCGGGGTCGCTGGGGGAGAAGTTGTCGCGATCGCTGGGTGGCATTCGCACGAGTACGTCCGCGTTGGAGGGGCTGGAGCGCGCGGCGACGAGTGTGCTGGCTGTGCTGGGACGACTGAACGGGGCCACCATTGTCTTGAACGTGGCTCCGGCGTTGGCGGCGCTGGGACGTCTGTCAGCGGGTATTGCCAGCGTTGCCGCCCAACTCCAGGCGCTCTCAGCGATGCAGGTTCTGGCGGCTCCCGCAGCGATACCGCTTCCCGCAGGGGGCGGACGGGTGCCGGTGCCCGGCTTTGCGCACGGAGGGCTCGTCACCGGCCCGCTTGGATTGGACCGGGTGCCGGCGATGCTGTCGGCCGGAGAGTTTGTGATTCGTCGTGAGACGGTGCAGCAAGTGGGGTTGCAGGCACTGCGAGATTTGAATGTGCGGGGGACCGTCGCCAGTCCGGCGATCGCCGCGGGACGATCGGATGTGGTGAACCAGTTTGGCGAGATCTCGATTCACGTCTCTCAGCCGGGCGATGTGGGAGCACTGCTGCAAGATCTCGCCTGGCAGGGCCATCGGTTGCGCAATCGGCGTGGATAATTGCATTGATCGCGCATGTTGTCACGCCGACGAATCGCGGGCTGACGGCATGGATGGGACTTCTGCCTCGGGGGATGACAGGCCATGACCATGACCTTTGGCCCGACGATTGTGCGCGGAGGCGCACGTTTTGTGTTACCCGGACCCATTTTGCAGTGCCGCGTCGCGGATCGCTGGGACTTTCAGCGCTTCAAGGTGCCGTTGACGGCTGGCGTGTTGACGACTGGCCTGACGCGGGATGGCGTGGAGATTTCGATTCGCGGACACCTCGCGGCGTGGGCGGGGGCCGTGGTGGTGGGTGAAGTGGGGATGCTGGATGTCGCCGAGCAATTGCGGCAGGCTGCCGACACTGAGGAGGGCAAGTTCGTCCTCGAGTTGTATCGCGACGGAACTACGGGAGCGGGACGCGGCTTTGCTGATTGCACGACAGCGCGGCTGGATCTCGATTTTTCAGACCCGGCCATGTTCACGTATGCGTTACTGGTTCACGCAGACGACCCCCGGTTGTTGCCACTGCTTGCCACCGTCTGAACGGAACCGGAGCTGTCATGTTTCCGCGCGTGATCCTGCACTATGCCGCCGACGCGACGACGTTTCTGGGCCAGTTGTCACTCGACACGATCGCGGGGGCCGCATTCTTGTGGCATCGTCGCGGAGGCTGCGGAGGGGGCGAACTGCGATTGAATCGCGAGTTTACCCATCACCAGACCGTGGAGGTGGGGGATTGGATTTCATTGGAGGCCCCGGCGGGAACCCGCTGGTACTTTGGCCGCGTTGAAGAGCGCATCGGTCGGCTGCCGGCAGAAGTGACTTTGCGGTTGGAGGGGATGTCGGTGGAGCTGGGAGATGTGTTTCCTGGCGGGTTCGGCCTGTTGGCCGATGGTCGCGCGCCGCATCGCTACAGCCGCACGGATCTGTTTCCGTTTGACCCCGACCACGATTGGGAAACGGCCGACTCGGTGTCCCGGCCCGATGAAGTGATTCGCGCAATCATTGAACAGTATGTGCTGGGTGTGACACACATCACGTGGGCCACAGATTTGTTTGTGCCGGATCTTGAGAGTGGCGTAGTGAGCCTGAAGTTTCGGGGCGAGGAATCGGTTCGTGCCATCATTCGCGATCTGGCGTTGCGGGCCCACGATGCCTCGTGGGGCGTCGATGCGTGGGGCCGCTTCTATTTTCTTCCGCGGCCGACGGCCGGGCAGACCGTGTATGCCGTCGGGCATAACATCACCCGATTGGAAGAGACACGCGATCGGGAGTTTCTGTTTAACCGGCTCGTGCTGACGGGGGACTACGTCTACGACCGTCGCGATGCGACGAGTGATCTGGCGCGACGCAGTTATCGGTGGCGAGGCAACTACTTTGAACCGCGGAGTCGGCAACGCTGGGGGGAGCGGCGCATCCGGCTATGGATTCCGTGGATTCGGACACGAGACGATACGCATGCATTTGCGCGGGAGTTCTTCCGCATTTATGCCCAACCCACCAGCCGGTGGCTCGTGGAGACGACCCCGCAACCTGCGCCTGTGTTTCCGTGGCTGGAGCCGATTGAAATTCGCGCTGCGAATGGAACGCTGATCGACCGCGGCGTGGTGGAAACCATTCGCGTGTCGTTCGATCACCGTGCATGGTTCCGGCTGGAGCTTGGCCCCGAAGACCCGCGGGCGCTGTGGGCGGAACCGCCGCATGACGAACGCTGGGAACTGCCGGATCGAGCCATCAGCGGTTTCGGCGGCGGCAGTGTTTCCCTGACGCTCGACCTCACCGACGGCACCGGAGGGAGCGGAGGAGGAGGAGGAGGCAGCGAAGGGAGCACCGACGAGGAGTCGTTGACTTCCAGTGACGCCGAGGATTCCTCCGCGGGTGGATCGTCGGACGAAAGCGCGGACGATGAGTCCTCTGCGGGATCGAGCGACGAGTCCGGTTCCCAGAGTGATGACGATGAGAGTTTATTGGCCAGCAGTAGCCAAACATCTGAGGGAACGTCGAACGACCTGGAGAATCCGTGGTTGCCTGAAAGTGACACGGCCGCGGAGAGCTCGCTGTCAGGGGACTCTTCGCTTGGCTCGTCTGCTGCGAGTAACCTGACTTCCGATGCGGAATGGCTGTCGTCGAGTGCGGTCGACTCGTCGGCCGAAGGAGGTTCGCTGTCGGGCGAGGACAGCGACAGCTTGCTCACAACCGACGACTCCACACTGGGTTGGGAGACAGAAACGGTGGGTGACGAATGACGGATCGCCTGCAGGGGAGTTTCTTTCGCCTGACGACTGATCGCGAGGTGTTGCCCGCTGGCCTGGATGGCAGCCTGGGGAGTCCCACCGTTAGCACCGGGCTGATCCTGGGAGGAGGTTTGTCGCTGGCGGAATTGCCCGTCGCGCGGGTGTTGCAACTGCCGCTGCCGCGGCTGGCGGTGAATCTGGCAGGGACGCATCTGGTGCGGCCGACGCACTGGACGAGCTATGACCCGACGGTTCGCTTTCATCGCTCGCTGTATCTGGATGCGGGAGTGCAGAAGTTTGTCCACCGGCGACGGGCGATGGATGTGATTCCCGGAGGGACCGAGAAGGTTTGTGAATGTCCCAACCTCTTTTGCTTTGATCGCTGTGCTGAGTGGGGGTTTGGCAACTGGCTGCCGCGTGGTCCGGGGCCGATTGTGGATTGGCGGGACTCGCTGGTTCAGGCGTTGGCGATTGCGCATCGGCTGGGGTTGCGGCGGTTGTTGTTGGCG
>JBGSIP010000870.1:0-2955 GCA_041742495.1 Planctomycetaceae bacterium | reverse complement strand
GCCAGGACGCGGAGTGATGGCGATGACCACCCCGGCCGAAAACGTCGTGGCCGGAGCGCGGGTGCGGTCGTTTTCCTGTCGCCACGCCTGCCGGAGGGATTCCAGCACCGACTCAGCGTGAGTGGTTCCAGTCGTCAATGGAATCACGGCTGCGAACTCGTCGCCGCCTAGGCGGGCCACAGCAGAGGACTTTCCCAATGTTCGATCGATGGTGCTGGCCAAACTCTTCAGCAAGGCGTCACCCGCTGCGTGACCGTGCGTGTCGTTGACCTGCTTGAGACTGTCCACATCGAAGAAAGCCACGGCCAAGGGCTGACTGGGAGAGGCCTGCGCAAGCAACTGATTTCCCACCCGTGTCAAACCACGATCATTGAGCAGCCCCGTCTTGGCATCGGTGAGTTCCAGACGGCTGGCGTATTGACGCAGATAACTGATCGCGGTGGCCATCAACGTGAGCGTCAGGAGCATGAGCGACGTTTCTAGCAGCGTGGACCAGTTGGGCAAATCCTGTCGCGCCCACCACCACAGCAACAGAAACAGGACGAAGCCCCCCAGCGTGAGCGCCGTACGCAGCACGGCCAGCGACAGCGACACTCCAGATCCGCGACCACAGAGCCCCACGGCACCCGCCAGCATCAGCAGCGAACCGGCCAGTGGCCACGTCGGCCACCCCACCCGCAGTGCCGCCCCACCCACCAGGAACAGCGCGCAGAGCCAGCCGAGTCCCAACAAGCGACGGCGGGAAGAGAACGCCAGTGAATGCATCGAGCGGCTTTTGAACAAGACGTGGCAGGGAACGAATTCTTCGCGCTGCAGAATCCGGCCGACACTCACTCAAAGTTGCCGGAGCATCTCTGTCAGGCGGCACTCTGGTGGCACGCACGAGACCGGCGTCCGCGAATTGGTGTGAATTGTCTGCGGTGGAGACATCGTAGTCGGCAGCTCACGCCAGTTGTTTCCTGGCCTGCGTTCCTTCGGGCGAATTCCGCACTTCGTAACCGGCCGCGTTGAGCTTGGCGCGCAGCGCGTCCGCGGCCGACCAGTTCTTGGTCGCCCGGGCTTCATCGATTTCGCGGCACCACTGCCGGATCTGGGCTTCCTCACTGGAGACCGCCGCGGCACCGCTGTTGGCGCGCGATTCCATTTCCGTGGGTGCCACCGCGAGCACATGGTTGATTTTCTGCAGAATGCCCAGCGCTTCCGCGGCGTCGGTCGGTTCCTGAGCCGCCCACGGCAGCACGGCTCCCAACGCTCCGGACATGTTCAGGTCGTCGCTGAGTGCCTCCGTGAATGCCTTGAGCACCGGATGATCGAGCCCCACGTTCGCGGCTTCGCCGTTGGTCTTGGCCACCAGTTGTTCGTGCAGTTCGCGCAGCCGCCGGACACTACCTGCGGAATCGCTGAGGCCCTTTTCGGTGAAGTTCATATTCGCGCGATAGTGGGATTTGATGAGTTCAAACCGCAATACCGCCGGATGCACTTCGCGGCCGGAGACCTTGCCACCCAGCACGTCCCGCACGGTGTAGAAGTTCCCCTTGCTTTTGGACATCTTCTCCCCCTCCACCAGCAGGAAGCGGGCGTGCATCCAGAAGCGCGCAAAGTAGTCGGCACCGCTGGTGCCGCACGACTGCGCAATTTCGCATTCGTGGTGCGGAAAGATCAGGTCTTCGCCGCCGGTGTGAATATCGATGACATCGCGTTCGAGCTTCTGTCGGGCCATGGCGGAACACTCGATGTGCCAACCGGGATACCCGGTTCCAAACGGCGAATCCCACTTCATGATGTGCCGCTGATCGGGCTTCCAGAGCATGAAGTCGGCTGGGTGCCGCTTGTTCGACTGATTGGCCTCCTGCACTCGGCCACCGGAACCTTCGCGCAACTGGTCGATCGTGTTGCCGCTGAGCCGGCCATAAGCGGGAAAGCTTTCCACGCTGTAATACACGACACCATCAGGGCCTACATAGGCGTGTCCCCGGTCGACCAGCCGTGAAATCATTTGCAGCATATCGGCAATGTGCTGGGTGGCGTGCATGACCCGCTCGGGGTATTCAAACGCCACCTTCAGCCCAAGCTGCCGGGAGTCTTCGAGAAAACACGCCGTGTAGAACTGAGCAATCTGGTAGGGATCATCGGGATTCTCGACAGCACCGACGGGCACCTTGCCGGATTTTTTGTCTTCCTTGATACGCGTGGCGGCGACCGCCATTTTGTCTTCGCCGGCCCCATCGGCCTGCGAATCATCGGTCATGTGGCCCACGTCCGTGATGTTCATCACGTGGATGACCTGGCTCCCCTGCAGTTCCAACACCCGACGAATGACGTCGGCGAACAGGAACGAACGGAAGTTCCCGATGTGGGCATAGTCGTAGACCGTGGGGCCGCACGAATACATGCGGACAGTGCCTGCCTCCTGAGGCTGAAAGTCTTCGACGGCATGTGAAAGGGAGTTGTAGAACCGGATCGCCATCGAAACCTCTGCCCATCCTGAAAACGCACGATGTGGGAGACCTGTCCCGCGGCGGGACACCAGCGTCCATGCCGCTCGCTAACCACTGGTGGCAAAACCACATGCGCTCACCGCACCGGGGCCTTACCGGGAGGTATCGTGGCAGATTGCCGGGCGGTTTGGGAATGCCATTTCGGGGCCACTCCCACCTGCGGCCGCGAACCCCCCAGTTTGCCAAGAATGTCAAAGTCTGCCGGCTCTGCCAGTCGCACCAATTCTCCGCACTGTAACGGGAGCATCAAGGGGAACGAAGTGACTCGACAGTCCAGTCCGATCACTGGGCATAACGGATTATCTGCAGTCTGTGATCAGGGAAGATCGCATGTCGCTCTCGGGTGGAACACGGGTTTCGGGCATGGTCGTGCTGCTGTCGGCAGTGCTCGCCGGCGGGTGTGCGCACTGGCCCACAGGTGACTCCACCCACGCGCGGCCGGGCTGCACTGACGACG
>JBGSIP010000869.1:0-2055 GCA_041742495.1 Planctomycetaceae bacterium | reverse complement strand
ATTTCGTTCGGGGTCTTCTGCCGTTTGGCTCCTTCGACCATGGCAATCATCCGGTCGAGGAAGCTCTCGCCCGGCATGGTCGTTACGCGGACGATGATCCAGTCGGAGACGACCTTGGTGCCGCCCGTCACGGAACTGCGGTCTCCGCCGCTCTCTCGAATAACCGGCGCACTTTCGCCAGTGACGGCACTTTCGTCAACTGAGGCTACACCCTCAATCACTTCGCCGTCCGCCGGAATGAACTCGCCGGCTTTCACGTGGACTTCATCGTTGGGACGGAGGTTTTCCGCAGGCGTTTCCTTGGTGAGCATCTTCTGCCGGTCATAGATCTTGCGGGCCGGCACTTGCTGGCGGGATTTGCGCAGGCTATCCGCCTGGGCTTTGCCGTGCCCTTCGGCAATCGCTTCCGCGAAATTGGCGAAGAGAACGGTGAACCAAAGCCAGAGGGCGATCCCCAGGATGAACCAGGGGGACTCACCCGGCTCTCCTTGGGCAACCAAGGAATTGATGCCGATGATCGTCGTCAGGATGCTGCCCACGAAGACGACGAACATCACGGGATTACGTACTTGGACACGAGGATCCAACTTGGTGAAAGAAGCGGTCAGCGCCTCCGTCAGTATTTTTGAGTCCCCCAGAAGGGAGATGGTTTTCTTGGACATGGTAGGTGAATCCAGATTTTGGATTTGGGATTTCGGAATTGGAACTTCAGAAACTAAACAGCCGAGAACAGTTTCAAATGCTCCACGATCGGTCCCAGCGCCAAGGCCGGGAAAAAGCTCAGGGCACCCACGACGATGACCACCGCGATGAGCAGCACGATGAAGAGCGGAGTGTGCGTGGGAAGGGTGCCGGCACTGAGTGGAACCTTTTTCTTCTCCACCAGCGAGCCAGCGATGGCGAGAACAGGGAGCATGACGAGGAATCGGCCAATGAGCATCGCGATTCCCAGGGCCGTGTTATAGAAGGGCGTGTTCGCCACCAGCCCCGCAAACGCACTGCCGTTGTTGTTGCTGGCGGAGGAGAAGGCATACAGCACCTCGCTATAGCCATGTGCTTCAGGATTGTAGATCGTCGCCTTTCCTCCCTCGGACATCAGAGCAATGGCGGTACCGAGAAGTACCGCTGCACAGGGGAGCAGGATGGCGAGCGAGGCCATCTTCATTTCGAAGGCTTCGATCTTCTTTCCCATGTATTCGGGCGTACGTCCGACCATCAGACCGGAGATGAAGACGGCGACGACCGCGAAGACGATCATTCCGTACAGTCCGGAACCAACGCCGCCGTAGATCACCTCGCCGAGCTGCATCATCCACATCGGGACCAGGCCACCAAGCGGCGTATACGAATCGTGCATCGAATTGACCGATCCGTTGGAGGCAGCCGTGGTTGCGGTTGCCCAGAGAGCGGAGTTGGCGATGCCGAAGCGGGTTTCTTTACCTTCCATATTGCCGCCGGACTGGGTGTCGTCCGCAGTCAGGTTGCCGCCGGCTTTGGCTAGTTCAGGAGTTCCGGCTTGCTCGCTAGAGACGCAGACCGCCAGGAGCGCAACAAACACGATGGTCATCGCCGCCAGCAGGGCCCACCCCTGCCGCGTATCGCCGACCATCTTGCCAAATGTGTAACAGAGGGCAGCCGGAATGAGAAGAATCGCCAGCATTTCCAGAAGGTTCGAGAACGGCGTGGGGTTCTCGTAGGGATGGCTCGAATTCACATTGAAAAACCCGCCGCCGTTGGTTCCGAGTTGCTTGATCGCAATCTGCGACGCAGCCGGCCCCAGGGGGAGTTTCTGCTCTGTAGTGGTTTTCGCCACATCTTTGTCATCCACCTTCTCGGTATAGTTCAGCGGCTGAGTGAGGGTAGCCGTCTGATACTTGTCGAAGTTCTGAACAACTCCCTGCGATACAAGCAGGAGCGCCGTGACAAACGACATTGGGAGCAAGATGTAGGTCGTGCCGCGGAACAGATCGACCCAGAAGTTGCCGATGTCTGTTGTATTGTGCCGGGTGAAGGCCCGCGCCAATGCGACCAGCACAGCCATCCCCGCGGCTGCGG
>JBGSIP010000868.1:0-3157 GCA_041742495.1 Planctomycetaceae bacterium | reverse complement strand
TTGGGCCAGCCGCGGCTTCAAAAGCGGAAGCCCCGACCACAATTGCCGGGCACTTCGCGAGCCGCAAGCACAGAACCGGCGTTCGCCGGAAGATCGACGGACCTCGCAGGAACTCGACCGGCGATGACCCGCCGGGCCGTTACGAGCGATGCGGCGGCGGGGGCATCACCAGCTGCCGCTCGGCTTCGAGAATGGCCTCGAACGCCTCTTCGGAGGTCTCCATGCTGCGCAGGCGGGCGAGAAATCCGGGCATCTGCAACAGCCGGCCCAGCCGTGCCAAAATGGTGAGGTGCGTGCGTGTTTCGCGGCAGAGGACCAGAAAAAACAGGTCGGTCAACGTATTGTCGGGCGCCCCAAACGGGATCCCGCTGGGAGTGCGGGCAAAAACCACGATGTCTTCACCCAAGTCATCCGGCAGGGGATTGCGCGGGTGAGGAATGGCAATTCCCTTCGGGAACGCGGTCGACATGGCCTCTTCGCGATTCTGAACCGCTTCCAGCACTCGCGCGGGCGCCCACACCTGCCAAGTCCGGCCGGCAACTTCGATCAGCGCTTCGAGCACCGATCGCTTGGTCCGCGCCGTCAGCGGGACCTGCACGGTTTGGGGGGAAACCACGCACGCCAGCGGAGTTTCGCGATTCAGGCCGGAATCGGACTGCGACAACTCCACATCGGCGAGTTGCCGGTCGCTGAACTGGCGCATCTCACGCTCAAGCCACTGGGTGACTTCGAGCGGATGAAACTGCCATTCTCCTCCGACCTTGCGACCGGGGATACGTCCACGATTGACCAGCCGTTCCAATTCCCGGCGATCCCGGCCGAGTTGGCGGGACAATTCGTCGATCGAATACCACTCATGGGCCATCGGGAATGGTCCGACACGGGAGACTGGGAGGCAGGCGAGGGAGGTCGATCACAAAGGCCATGCCAGCAAAGCGGGCATCGTAGATCGACCACCATTGGGAGGTTGTAGGCGGAGACGGAGGCAGGGCGAGTCCCCACCAGTCAAGGTAACGCCTGCCTCGGGATAAGTCAGCCGACTTCCGTCCAGATCCGTGCAAATCGCTGCCGAGCTTCCCGCAACAGTGCATCGCCGTCGCGCGAGCGAACGCATTCAGAGCAGGCGTCCACTTCAAAATGCCCCTTGTAGCCCCGCCGTACCAGACGCCGGACGATCGAGGCGATGCCCAGTTCACCGTCGCCAAGCAGACGACGATCCAAGTCGGAATTCACGCGGCTGAGCCCGTCGCTCAACTGCACGTGCCACAAATGCCGGAGCATCTGCGGGAGATGCTGGGCCAACATCGGATCGGCCGCCGAATGAAAGGTGTTGACCGACAGGCCAATGCCGGAATGCCGACAGGCATCGACAATCTCCAGCGCCTCCTCGCAGCGGGTGACAAATGACCATTCGGGAGCACAGACCTCGTGCATTGGCTGCAGAGCCAACTGAACGCCGCGCGGAGACGCATATTCCGCCACGCGCACCAGTCCGTCGGTGGCCAACCGGCGGGCATGTTTGACGATGTGCCCATTGATCGGTCCGGCGTGCATGAGCAGCATACGGGCACCAATCTGCCGCGCCTGATCGACGGCCAAGCAGCCGTCTCGCACGGCATCGTCAAACGAGAGTCCGCCGGCACCGGTGAAGCCGCCCGCCCACGAAAGGCTGCTGACTTCCATCCGGCTGGCCTGTATCTGCGAGATGGCCTTTTCGTTCATGCGGCCACGGCAGATGCCAATGGCTTCGATGCCGTTCCGCTTAAAGCCCACCAGCGCCTGCGGCACTGACCAGCGTCTGAGGGTGCCATGGCTGACTGACAATGCAGCACCACGCGACAAGGCACGGACCAGAGGCCCCGTTGCGCTGCCGTCTGCTGCGGACAGAGATGGTCCGTTTGCATCCACGCAGCCGAGCGCCGTCTCGGCTACCGAAGAAGTGAATCGATGATCCACGTATGAAACCGGTTCGCTAAAGGGGCGCCGCAGTCCTCAGACGGCAGCAGCGATCTGTCCATGACGGAAGGAGGTATATTTCAACCGCGTCTGTGATTCAATGGGAGATTGTTGTCCGACAGATGAAATCTGCGATTCAGAAAATGGTCTCGCTGGCTGAACGTCTGGAGCTTGACATCACCTGGCGTCAGACGATGTGAGTTGGTGGCCGGAAATACGGATACATCTCGAAGAGCGTGCAGACGCCGTCTGCAACCGTGTCCGCGGTGCGGCATCCGGGCAGTGCCCGCGGTCGAAGCCCCCAAGTTGAGCAACGAGGGGGAGTAACGAGAGAGAGAAACATGGGAACCGTGCGGCGCGGGAAGCAACTGTCAGGGCGACGCGCGGTCCCCGTGAACTGTCGTGTCAGGCGTTGAGTCGGACGCTGGGATCGTCGGCGACGTTGACCCACACGTGCACGTGCGGCGCACCGCGGAAGTGCCAGACAAACGACGGGCCTTCCAGTCGCCAGTTGTCCCACACGCCGTCATTCCCCACATCGGGTGCGTTGAAGAACGTCAGGTGGCACGCGTCGATGCCCCCTTGAGCCTGCAGACACTTCATCGCTTCGTCCTGGTCGGACGTGCGATAGGGCTGCAGCAGCCCAGCCAGCACTTTCTGCGCGTGCGTCTTTTGATCGGGCGAGAGTTCGCTGATGGGAATGCCGGTGAACTTGCCATGTGGGCCCTGGAAGGCCACGCGGCTCTCCGGAGGCGACTTGGGTGCCAGCGCCAGCTTCCGCTGTTGGCCATCGAGCATTTGATACAGGGCATTGGCTTCGACGGCCTGCGGCCAGAAGACATTCCCGGTGTGCGTGGCCGGCTCGTCGAAGTCTGCGGCCGCATGACCATAGAAAATCGGCCCGCCAAAGGCGACATGTTCGGCCGAGTTGCCATCACAGCGAATCGTGAGGTGACGCCCCGTCATCACAAATTCGAACTGATCGGTGGTCGGATCTCCGAACAGGGCAATCGTCTGGCCGGAGCCATATCCGCCGGCGTCGTCGTTCAACTGTTGCTTGATGCGCGGAATCCATTCCGGGTTGTACATTCCCCAGAAGATGGCTTCGATGAGACCCTGCTGATCTTCGGTGTAGAAATCACTGGCCACATGGAATTCACCCGGGACGATATCCCAATTGTTGGCCACATGGGTGCGTAGC
>JBGSIP010000867.1:0-3326 GCA_041742495.1 Planctomycetaceae bacterium | reverse complement strand
CCCGGGTGACGTCGTTTCCCGACAGTACGGAGCGGAACAACGCCCGCGTCCCGGTGGTGTCCAGAAACCACTTCGCGCTTTCGCTTGATCCCGACGTCGCCAATGCCAACCGGTAGCGTTGCGCCAGCGTGCCGAGCACCTCGACACAGCCCGGTTTCACCGGATCGCAGGCGGCGAGCTTTTCGCGCGCCAACCGGCTTTTGCGTTGCGAAGCTTCCCGCTGGCTGTCATCAGACACCACAATTGCCGCGCGAGCGAACACGTCGGCAAATACTTCCGGTGTCCGCCATCCGGCATAGTTCGCGTACACGAAATCGTGGATCCCAAAATCCGCCAGCACCTGTTCGAAAGCCTCGCGATGGCATCGCGTGGAGTCTACCAGCACGCCATCCAGATCAAAAACAAACCCTTGAATCATTGCTGCTTCCGGCAAAGAACCAGCGTTTGACCCATGTTGTAGGTGACCGCAAGTTTACTGGCTCCTGTTTTGTTGGCAACGGGAACCGCCAGTGCTGCCGGGCGGAAATACGGAATGGCCCGCTGTAGCACGTATCCTAACTGCAACTGCTGAAACAATGGCGCAAACCGCAAGGGTTCAAAGCCCGCTCTCCGCAACTGCTCTCCCATGGTGGTGCGAGTGTAGTACAGCAGGTGTACGCTGAGCCAGAATGGCCATCGCCGTCCCATCAAACGCGCCACCGTACTGCCGACGTCGGGAAAGCACAACAGAAACAGCCCGTTCGGTTTCAGCAGGCGGTGGATCACCGACATTACCTCCGCAGGCTGCGGCACATGTTCAATCACATCCCACATCGTCACCAGATCCATGCTGCTATCCGGAAACATGCCCGCCTGTAGGATGCCATCCCGCACATCGATGTTGTACGTACGGCGGCCGTAGTCAGCGAGCCAGCGGCTGGGTTCCACCCCAACCGGATCGAAGCCGAGATCCCTTGCAGCGACCAGGAAGGCCCCACCCGCACAGCCGATATCGAGCACACGGCGCCCGTTGCCGTTGTGCTGGCCAATACTGCGAAGTGTGCGGCTCAGAACTTTGCGGAAGGTATGAATCCGATTGGCATTTTGTTCTACGAATGTAGGATCTACTGCCCCCTCGTAGGAACTGAGGATGATTTTTGGATCAGGGCGCGGGTTGACGTACTGCAGCGTGCAAGAGCGGCATCGCACCACCTGGTCCGTCAGCATATGAGCGCTCGAAGCGCTGTACAGTTTCTGGATGTCCGCCTCGGATATCTCGGGAGGATAGGAAGCCGTATGTACAACGTCATATTCATCCGCACCACACAACGGGCAGGAGATCGTTTCAAATAGGTTTTCCGCTGTGGGCATGAATGAAATTCGGCTCTTAATCTACTTCCCAACAGGATAACGGAGTCGCCTCCGCTAACGCACCTTCGCAAGCGGTCTGCGGAATGCGACACTACATTTAGATGCTTGGTGCAACCCTCGTGTGGGCCGCCTTCCTCGGTGCCGCGGCGGCAATCACTTACATTCTTGTCATTTATCCTTTGGTACTGGCCTGGATGGCGGCGCGGCGGGGGCGGCCGGTTCAGAAGAAAGCATCATTAGTAGCTCCGGTTACGGTAATTGTCCCCGTACGCAATGGAGAGCGCTGGGTACGCCGCAAGATCGAATCGATTCTTTCACTGAACTATCCCAGGGAACTACTGGAGATTCTGTTCGTTTCGGACGGATCCAGCGATGCAACCGAGCCGATTATACAGTCGTACAGCGATAAGGGTATACAGCTACTCACTGTACCCCGGGGGGGAAAACCCGCAGCCCTGAATGCCGCCGTGCCGCTGGCGACGGGAGAGTTTCTCTTCCTGACGGATGTCCGCCAGAGCCTCGACCCGGCCTGTCTACGGGAACTCGTCTCCTGCATGGCCGATCCGGAGGTAGGTGTCGTCAGTGGAAATCTCCTGATCAGCAAAGGCAAGAACCGCGCGCAGGCCAGCACAAGCCTCTACTGGCGCTACGAGAACTGGATTCGCGGCAACCTGTCGCGGCTCGACTCGATGCTGGGCGCCACAGGTCCTGTCTACCTGATCCGCCGCTCGCTCTATGTACCGATTCCCGTCGACTCCCTACTGGACGACGTGTTTCTGCCGATGTCGGTACATGTGAAGGGATATCGGCTGGTTCAGGAAGAGAGAGCCATCGCCGTTGATGAACCGACCGACATTGGCAGCGAATTTCGCCGCAAGGTGCGTACGCAGGCAGGCATCCTGCAGTTCATTGCGTCATTCCCGGCCTGGCACCGCCCGGCCAACCGAATGCGCCTTGCATTCCTCAGTCTGAAGCTTGGAAGGCTCTGTTTACCATATTTTTTAGCAATCCTCCTAATTTCCGCCTTCCTGCTGCCGTATCCCTGGAACGTCGTCGCCGCCACCCCGCAGGTTGCCTTCTGGCTCCTGGCGGCATCCGACTCACTCATGCCGGAACACTCGTTCGCGAAGAAGCTGACGGCTCCCGCCGCCGCGTTTGCTTCTTTGGCGATAGCAGCGCTGCTGGCATGGAAGATCCTGTTTGTGCCACCGAACCGGATCTGGGTGGAAGCGCGGGCGCAGAAATGAGCAGAGGAGAAGGAAATGTTGAAGTTCGGCCTGACGTCCGCAACCGATTACCACGATGCCAAGCGCTCGCGTTGGAAGCGGCGCGTGTCGTGGCAGTTGCTGCGAACCCCCATCCCACCGTCCGCCGCTGACGTCACCGCTTTCGAAGGTATTGTTCGCGGCCTGCAACTGTCCAGCGGCGTTTTTCGAACCACCTTCCGCGGCCGCTTCCTGACACTTGACCCACACGTCAACCGGATACTCGCAGAGCTGTATTCCGCAGATGCACCGTTACGCGTCGAGGACTGGGCGGCTTCCGATTGCCTCACGACCAAGGAATGGGCGGCTACCCTGCTGACACAGTTTCCCCACGCGTCGCTTGAAGCATCCGACCTGACGCTTTACCTGGTTGAGGTCGTCCACAACAACGAGAGCTTTATCGTTGAGCCCGGCGGACAACTGCTGCAATCGATCCGGCCGCCGTTTGTCCTCAATTGCCACCCTCCCGAACCATGGTTTTTACCGGTGAACCACCTGCTGATGCGCGCTTCGGTACGGCGTTGGGCGGCGATTCGCGAAACAGTGGGGTCGTTGCCGGATTGGTCCTTGGGCCACTGCCGCGGCGATTGCGAGCGGCCGCCATTTCGCCTCCGTCACATCCCCCTGATCCATCCGGAAGCCGAAGTGCTGCGCCGCACCACATCCACCTTCACCATCCGCCGCCACTCGGTCTTCGAACCCGCCCCCGTT
>JBGSIP010000866.1:0-7724 GCA_041742495.1 Planctomycetaceae bacterium | reverse complement strand
GGCCGTGGCGCTGCTGCTGGCACGAGCCGGGGCTTCCGCGGCCGTGATTGCCACCGCCCTGCTGCACGATGTGGTGGAAGACTGTGACTGCAGCCTGAATGACCTGGCAGTTGATTTTCCCCCGGACGTCGTGCACTGGGTGGAATGCCTGTCCGAAATCAAGCACGACGAAGCGGGCCAGCTACGTTCGTGGGCAGATCGCAAGCACGAACATCGCACGCGCCTGGCAGGGGCTCCGCGAGAAGCCCGCATGATCAAACTGGCCGACGTGGTCCACAATCTGCATTCGATCTGGATCGATGGTGCAAGTACGGGCGTCTGGCTGCAGTTCAAGGCTTCCCCGACCGAGATGCTGGCCGACAAGGAGGCTTTGCTGCGCGATCTGTGGCAGGGTGAGCCTGAACTGGAACCCTTGGCGATGAGAGTCCGCGCATTGATTGATGATCTGCGGGAATCGGTCGTGCGGTTGGAACCATGAACGAACAGCATTCCGGCCCCGATGAGACAGCGCGGGGCGCCCGGCGAGATTTCACGGTGGACAAAGACTCTGCGGCCGACGCAGCGCTGCCGTCACACGACGGTTTGGGCGAGACCCCGCTGCGGATTGTCCGCGTGATTGCGCCGGGACCTCGTTGGGCCGCCTGGCTGCAGCGGGAATTGATCGCCGCGGTCGAGATCCAGTTTCATACGCAGCTCACTGCGAAACTGCCCGGCCGGGTCGATCTGCTGGTTCTCGACCTGACGGCACCTCGCCGGCCAGTAGAAGGTTGTCTGGAGGTCGTCCTGCCACGACCGGCGGCGCTGCGTCCGTGGCGACAGATCCTGGGGCTGTTCCCGCGGGATTGGCGCGGGCGCGAGCCAGCGTTGCGGGAGATTGGATTTGGGGAGTGCCTGTTCGCTCCCATCATACCACAGCAGATCACAGAGGTTGTGCTGGCCGCGGTGGCGTTGGGGAATGAGGGTCGGCGGGCCGCAGGGAGACAAGATCGGCCGTCGGCAAGTCCATTGCTGCCAAGGGACCTGGAGAGCGACATTCCCGGGGAATCCACAAACCCGGGGGGCATGCTATGGCCGGACGATGGAGCGAACTAAGATGAGGGTCCAACGTCTGTCGGCACCGCAGCGCCGCAGCGATCCCAACCCTGCCGACACATCGGCCAGTGAACTGCAATTCAGGCGAGGAAACGACGAGCGATGGCGGATGTCGAAGGGGTGAAGCAGTGCCTGGGCAAGCTGATCGATCCGGAAATCGGCCGCAGCTTTGCGGACTTGCGGATGATTGGCGCCGTGAGCTCGACGGACACCGGTTGTGAGGTCGAACTGGTGTTGCCGACGCCTGCGTATCCAGATCGTCAGCGGCTGGTGGTGCTGGCGCAACAGGCGGCCGCAGCGGCTGGTGTGCCCGCTGAGCAACTGAAGGTGCGATTCACCGTGCAGGTGCGAGGCAAGGAGAGCGGCGGCGCCATTGGCCTGCGGGTGAAGAACATCATTGCTGTGGGGTCGGGCAAAGGGGGCGTGGGCAAAAGCACCGTGGCGGCCAGCCTGGCGTGCGGCCTCGTGCAACTGGGAGCCCGGGTGGGACTGCTGGATGCCGACGTCTATGGCCCGAGTATTCCCCACATGCTGGGTGTGTCGGGAGCGCCTGCGATTGGTCACGCCACGACGGCGGACGGCTCGACTGTGGAACGAATTCTGCCCATCCTGGCTGGCAACTTGCGCGTGATGTCGATCGGTTTTCTCGTCGGAGAAGATCAGGCCGTGATCTGGCGTGGGCCCATGCTGCACAAATTGCTCACGCAGTTCCTGCGCGATACCGACTGGGGCGAACTGGACTATCTGATTATCGACCTGCCACCGGGCACGGGTGATGTGTCATTGACGCTGTCGCAGATGCTGGGACTGGCAGGCGCGGTGGTGGTTTGCACGCCGCAGAAGGTGGCACTGCTGGACGCCGTGAAGGCGGTCAACATGTTTCGCAAGCTGGAAATCCCAGTGCTGGGCATGGTCGAAAATATGTCGGGCGAAGTGTTTGGCCGCGGGGGAGTGCGTGCCAAAGCTGCCGAACTGGGCGTCCCGTGTCTGGGCGAAATCCCCATCGACAGTGGCATTCGAGAACTGGGTGACGAAGGCCGCATCGCTGACGTGTTTGCAGACTCGCACCCGTCGCGCGAGCCGCTGCTGCTGGTGGTGGAGCAGATCGGCATGGAAGCCGCCCGCCAGTTGCTCAAACAGCCGCGCCTGCCGACGTTTGAAATTCTGTAGCGCGGCGGGCGCGGTCCGCGTCAATCGCCATGTTTCTGGCGGAGCCGGGGGGAGAGTCTGAGCATCCACTGAATGCGTTCAAACTGGTCCAGCCACTCCGCCGTCACCTGATTCAACAGGGACTGTTCCGGGGCGACCAGTCCCGTGGGACAGGCGGCTCCCATTTGCGCCGCGGCGAGATGCCGATACCGGGCGAGTGTGCGATCGCCATAGCGGCCGCAGGGCTGCAGATCCTCACTGAGAAACAGCACGGCGGGCACACGTTGTCCGCCGCAAACCGACAGCTCCGCGGCCAGATCGGGGTGTGCGTCGCGATCGAAAAAGAGCACCTTCAACTGATCTGTTGCGGCCGCAAAGTGATCGAAGATGGGGCATTGATCGACGCAGTCACCGCACCAGGCTCCCGCGAGTACAAAGGCGTGCTGCACGCGGGTGAAGTCGGCCAGCGTTGCCCGCTGGGCCGCGGTGAGCGAAACCTGGGTATGCACGCCCTCCCAACGCATCCGGTGCCCTTCGGAACCGTGTCGAGCCAGAAAATCCCGGTAGGACAGCCCTGCAGACAGCTTGGCGGTGTAATTCATGATTCGGTTTCACTCAGTCGGTGTAGTCCATGATTCGGTTTCACTCATCCGCGTAAATCTTGATTCGGTGTCACGCATCCATCAGCGGCTTCCCGGGGTATGCCACTGGCGAGGAGAGTCGGACTGTTTGGGGCGGAGTGCTTTGGTGGGGAGAGGCTGACAGTTCTGGACTGCGAGGGGTCGCTGTATCACTGCCTGCCCGCGTTTTGCGAGGGTTTGCGGAAGCGGTGGCGACTGCCGGGAAAGCGGGAAAAGGGGCTCTCCCCGCATGGAAACACGGCCTTCGTTCGTGCATGATAACAACTGTCGCAGAGTCTCACGACGGGGGTTTGGAGGGGCCGGCAACGACCTTCGAATTTAGCCTCCGCAGATGAGACGCGGCGGACTTCCGGTCGTCAGGGGACGATGCCGGGCCGGTAGATATTACTTACTGCCAGATACTGAATGGACCGCTCATGGCTGACCGCATCCGCTTTGTTCTTGTCGGGGGATTCCTCGGCGCAGGCAAAACGACGTTGCTGGCGCGGTTGGCGGGACTTTATCAGGCTCAGGGGCTGCGGGTGGGGCTGGTCACAAACGATCAGGCCGCGGACCTGGTCGACACGAATCTGTTGCGCGAGCAGGGGTTCGAGGTTGGAGAAGTGGCCGGGGCCTGCTTTTGCTGTCAGTTTGACGAACTGGTCACCACGATTGGACGGCTGGGAGCCCACGAGCGGCCAGACATCATTCTGGCGGAACCAGTCGGCAGTTGCACGGACCTGGTGGCGACCGTCATTCAGCCTCTCAAGCACATGTTCGATGCCGACATCAGCGTCGCGCCGTTCGCGGTGATTCTCAAGCCCAGTCACGGTCAACGGGTGCTGCAGGGGGGGAGCCGGAGCGGATTTTCTCCCAAGGCGGAATACATTCTGCGCAAGCAGTTGGAGGAGGCCGACGTGATTGTGATCAATCGCGCGGACGAGCTTTCCGACGAGGCCGCTGACGAACTGGCGAGTCTGGTTCAATCCAAGGTTCCCGGGACGCCGGTCATTCGGATCAGCGCACGCACGGGCGGCAATGTGGGAGAACTGGTGAACCTGCTGGAGCAGGAAGGGGATTTCGGCAGGCGAATTCTGAACATCGACTACGACACTTATGCCGAAGGGGAAGCGGAACTGGGTTGGCTGAACGCGACGGTCAAAGTCTCTTCCGAAACCGGCATCGACGTGGATCGGCTGTTGCTGGACACCGTGCGAGGGTTACAGACGCGGTTGCAGGAAGACCAACTGGAACCGGCACACCTGAAGGTCATTGCCCTGACCGCCACGGGTTTTGGCGTGGCCAACCTCATCAGCAGCGACCAGCCCGCCGAGCTGTCGCTGCCGGCACGTCAGATGAGCACCGAAGTCGAACTGGTGATCAATATGCGGGTGGCCGGCGATCCGGGTCTGCTGGACGCACACATGAACGCGTTGCTGGAAGAACAGATCGCCAGTCACGGGTGGGTGCTGGAAAAGGGGCGGTCGAGCAATTTTCGACCCGGTCGTCCGAATCCCACCCATCGCTACAACGAGGTCAGCTAGACCACACGGCCGCAGCTTCGCCCGGGTGAGGCCGGTCGCGGGGAGGCGGCGCAACCGGCCTGAGTGCATGAATTTCGAGACGGTGAGTTTTTGGGTTGGGCGCGGGAGTGAGATCCTCGACGCCAGCGGGAGGACGTGACACACTGTTGCCGTGGGTCAGGCTGGCCCGCGGGTCAGACGTGGCGTGGTGAGTGACATGAGGTGATGAGTGAGAGGTGCGGCGGGTCAGAATCGGGGTTGGCGACGGATCGCCGGCCATCGCGCTGTTGAATGGACGTGGGATCCAGGCATTCTTCCGGGAGGGGCGAGTTTGATGAGGACGTCCAGAACACTGTTGCGGGCCAACCGGTCCCGATCGGCACTACTCACAGCGGTTTGCATCACGGGCAGTCTGCTCCTGGCTCCGGGCTATGCGTGGGCGCTGGAAGCCTGGGATGTGATTGTCGTGCGAGAGGGTGCCGTCCTGAAGGCCGGGTCTGAAGTTCGCGGGACGGTCTATTCCGGCGATGTGTTCGTGGCCGACGACCAGAATGGGAGCTGGCTGTGGCTGCCGTTGAATCAGGCGTGGATTCCGGCGGACGCGGTGATTCGCGCCGACGAAGGGGTCACGGCCGCCAATGCGATGCTGCAACGGTCGCAGAATCGCAGCAACGGGCTGCTGGTCCGGGCACTCGCCCACACGTATGCCGACCAGTTGAAGGACGCGAAGGCCGATCTGGATGAGGCGGCACGACTGGAGCCGCAGAATTCGCAGATTTTTCGCGCCCGCGGCAACGTGTATCAGCTTGCCAGTGACTACGAAAACGCGATCAACGACTTCAATCAGGCGCTGCGGCTGAATCCCAAGGATGTCCCCTCGCTGGTAGGTCGAGCCATGTGTCGTCGATTCACCGACGATTACCGGGGCTCGCTGACCGACCTGGAAACAGCGCTGAAGATTGTGCCCAACCATATGCCGGCCCTGCTGCAACAGGGGCAGACATACATTTCGATGGACCGCTATGACGACGCCGCCCGCGTGCTGCAGCAGGCGTTGACTCAACAGCCCAAGAATGTCACGGCGCACAACTACCTGGGTTTTGCGCTGTTGATGTCGCAGGATCTGGCGGACGCGGAGGCGGCGTTTACGGAAGCTTTGGCCATCAATGAGAATTCCACGTACGCCCTCAATTTCCGCGGCCTTGCTTATCAGGATCAAGGTCGCCTGAAGGAGGCCATTGGCGATTTCAATCGGCTGCTCAAGCTGCGCCCGGATGACATGTGGGCCTATCGCAATCGTGCCAACTGCCAGAAGCTGCTGGGGGAAAACCGCCTGGCCGTCGCCGATTTGAGTTCGGCATTGAAGTTTGTCAGCAACGACAAGGAACGCTTTGATGTGCTGATGAAGCGCAGCGAGGTCTGGGAAGCACTGAGCGAATACGACAATGCCGTTGCCGACCTCAACGAGTGCACGCGGCTGGACCCGACATCGGCTGCCGCCTATCGACAGAAAGGGCTGGTGGCCTCGCATGCGGGGGACAACGCCCAGGCGGTGCGCGATCTGCAGACGGCGATTCGACTCGAACCCAATGATGCCTTCACGCATCGCATTCTGGGCGACGTGCATCGCATCGAAGGTCGCGGCGATGACGCCATCGCGGCTTACAGCGAAGCGATTCGCAGTGATCCCCAGGATGCGACGGCGTACAACAACCGGGGTTACACGCGGGAAAAACTGGGCCGTGTCCGCGAATCGGAGGCGGACTACAAAGCGGCGATTGATATTCAGCCCGGCAACATCACGTTTAAGGTCAATCTGGCGTTGTTGTACAAGACCAATGGCCGCCTGAACGACGCCGACAAGCTGCTGACGGATGCCATTTTGATGCAGGTGGAGAACCCGGACTCGTTCACCAGTTCGGAACAGGCCGATCTGTATTACCAGCGGGCTGAAGTCCGACGGACGGGTTCAAGCTACACCGATGCCGAAGCGGACTATAGTCGGGCCATCAAGCTGAACCCCGATCTGGCGGTGGCATTCAACGGCCGGGGGATTGTGTACGAGCTGACCGAACAGTTTGAACCGGCGATGCGTGACTACACGCGGGCGATTGAACTGGCGCCCGAGTTCGCGAATGCATTCATCAATCGTGGCGACGTTCACAACAAGACGGGTAACCCGAAGAGCGCGTTTGCAGATTACTCCAAAGCCATTGAACTGAACAAAGAATCTGCACTGGCTTTCCATCAGCGCGGCGCGCTGCTGGCTGAGAATGGGGAACATGCCTCGGCCGTCGAGGATTTCACGGCGGCATTGCAACTGGCTCCTGAGTATCGTTCGGCACTGACGGGCCGAGGCGCGAGCTATCGCAATCTGGGCGAATACGACGCGGCACTCGCTGACTTGCAAAAGGCCACTTCGCTCGATGCGGATGATCTGCGGGCCCATCTTGAACTGGCGCGGGTACAGCGGAGCGTGGGAGCCTACAACGAGAGCATCGACATTCTGCAGCGATTGGTCCGGCAGTTCCCGAAATTGACAGATCCACTGGAGGAACTGGCGGGCACGCAAAAAGACGCGGGAATGATGGACGCCGCGATGGTGTCCTGGCAGGAACTGATCAGCCTGCATCCGGACATGAGCTATTACGCCTGGCAGGCCGGCGAGACGCTGGTCCACTTTGGTGAATACAAGGAGGCCGTGTCGCGCTTCACCAGAGCGATTGAGTTGGCACCGACCAATGCGATCCCGGTCCTTAGCCGCGCCAAGGCCTGGCGCGACCTGGAGAACTTTGAAGCCGCAGAGAAGGACTTTGAAGCCGCGCTGGGTCTGCAGCCCGAACGGGCGGAGATTTATCGCGAACGGGGGGGGATGCGGGAAACCCAGGGGAACGCGAAAGCGGCTCTCGCCGACTATGAGATAGCGTTGAAGCTGGAAGCCGACAATTCCGACTACGTCAACGCGGTGGCCTGGATGCTCGCTTCGGCGAGCGATGAGAGCCTGCGCGACGGACGTCGGGCCTTGCAGCTTGCTCAGCAGGCGGTAGAGGCGACCGAACGGCAGAATGCGTCGTATCTTGACACGCTGGCGGCGGCTCATGCCGAACTCGGAAACTTTGACGAAGCGATCAAGGTTTCTGCAGAATCGCTGCGGGTGGCCGAGGCCACGCTGGAGGCGGATGATCCGCTGCTCGAAGCATTGCAGGGAACGCTGGCGACCGTGCAGCAACGCAAACCGGTGCGGACCGGCGGGAATGCCGTGCCTGAGCGTGTTGACGCTCCCGATCGGCCGCAATCGTTCAATACGCCCCCCTCTCAGACGGCCGACGCGCCGCCGGCG
>JBGSIP010000865.1:0-6344 GCA_041742495.1 Planctomycetaceae bacterium | reverse complement strand
ATCCACCCGGTGACCGCCCACACCCGTTCCGGAGCGGGCGAAGTGGTCTTGACGGCCTACGGCGTGACCAGATTCTGAGCCACAGAGATTGCCGCCGGGCCAACCAGTACCACGAAGATGCCGGGGAAGATGAACAGCACCAGCGGGATCAGCATCTTGACGGCCACCTGCTGGGCACGTTCTTCCGCCAACTGCATGCGCTTCACACGCATCGAATCGGACTGGACCCGCAGCGCCTGTCCCACCGACGAGCCAAACTTCTCCGCCTGAATCAGAATGGCGGCCAGCGATTTCACGTCGTCCACACCCGTTCGCACACCCAGGTCATGCAGCACGTCACGGCGCGCACGGCCCATGTTCAAGTGCATCAGCGAGGTATCCAGTTCACTGCAGATGTCCGGACAGGCATCGCGGAGTTCTTCCGACACCCGACGCATCCCCTGATCGAGTCCCAGCCCCGCTTCCACACAGACCACCAGCAGGTCGAGCACGTCGGGCAGCGAAAGGAAGATGTTCTCTTTGCGGGTCTTGGTCTGAAAGCCCAGCACCAGTTCCGGCAGATACATCCCCAGTCCTGCGCCAACGACAATCGCCATGATCGTGTTGTAGTCCGTTACGCCCCACTTGAGTGCACCGCCGCCCGTGGCGATCAGCGCTCCGCCGACGACAGCCGCCATTTTGATCGTTAGAAAGATCTGTGAAGCACCGGGCGACTGATAGCCAGCGTTCGCCAGACGCGTCTTCAGCGTGTTTTCTTCCGTCGCCGTCTTGGGTTTAAATGCCTTGGAGATGGCGGGAGCCGCCTTGTCGATGGCGGACGCAATCGAGTTCTTCGACGCCACGTCATCGAGGGCGCTTCGCGGACGGAAACGATCCAGCCGCTCGTCGACTTTCGACTTGCGGTCCGTGACCATGCTGGCGATGGCCCACACCCCTAGCGTGATGACCGCACAGAAGACGATTGGCAGCAGCGAGGTAATTTCCATGACCACAGTCTCCGAAGAAAAATCCCCAGCCCACCTGGCCGGCTCACAGCAATCGCGTTTCCTCGCGGACGAGTTCCGCGGGTCTGCACCAGTCAATTCGCGACACGACACACCACACTGACACGCCGCCAGACGCCGCGGGTCAAATCTTGATCTGAATGATCTTCTTGATGACATACGCTCCGAGAATCTGAGCGAATACCGCCCCGGCAAGCATCTGACGACCCACCTCTTCGGTGAATAGCATCATGATGTAGTCCTTGTCGAGGTAGTACATCATGATGAACAGCGCGATGGGCATCCCCATCAGCACGATCGCACTCAAGCGGCCTTCGCCGGTCAGTGCCTGCACCACACCCTGGATACGGAATCGCTCCCGAATGATGTGACTGAGCTTGTCCAGAATTTCCGCGAGATCGCCCCCGGTTTGCCGCTGAATCGACACAGCGGTCACGAAGAACTTGAAGTCCATGTTGGGGACGCGGCGATACACGTTCTTCAACGCCATCTCAATCGAAACCCCGAGGTTTTGTTCTTCGTAGGCCATCCGGAACTCTTTGGAAATCGGTTCCGGCATTTCCTCAATCACCAGGTGCAGACTCGACCCCAGTGAATGTCCTGACCGCAGCGCACGGCCAATCAGTTCCATCGCATCGGGCAACTGCTTGACGAACCGGCCCACGCGCCAGCTTCGACGGGACTTCAGATACATCATCGGCAAAAAGCCCATGCCCAAAGCGCCCACCGGAAACAACGCCGGCGGTGCCTTGGCGATGACACAACCCGCCGCTCCCAGCCCCGCGCACAACGCCGACACCAGCACGAACTTGTCGATCGTCATGCCGCAGTCGGACTGCTCCAGCAGGCGATGCACGAACTTCGACCGGTTGATCAGCCCATTGAGCAGATTGCCGTCTTTCACCGCCTGGTGCGACAGTTTCAGAATCGAGTCCACACCGCCGGTGCCCTTTTCCTGCCGCCGACCGGTGGTGATCGACTGCAGACGGTCTTCCGCCTTGTTCGGACTCATGTCACTGATGATCATGACGACGGCGACGATCACACCCGTGACGGTGAAGAACGCCAAAATCGAAATCATCGTGGGATCCATGACTCACCTCGCACTCAACTGGATGATCAGCTCGCAGCCTGCCCACCGCGGGCTCGCTACGAACAGTAAGAATCGGTCCACAGTCCACTCTCAACGCGCCGCCTAGGCAGCGCGTTGAGGCATCGTTCAAGGGCTCAGCCGGATCACCCCGACCGAACTAGCTCAGTCGACGGGGCGCAAACAGGTTGTTCGGCAGCCGGCAACCAGAAGACTCCAGGCGTGCCATGCACGCCGGCCGCACCCCGGTCGCCTCGAAGTGACCAATCGCCCGCCCAGTTTCATCAATGCCATCCTGCACAAACAGGAAGATGTCCTGCATGATGACGGTCTCCTGCTCCAGATTGAGCACTTCCGTGATGTGCGTCACCTTACGCGGCCCACCCTGCAGGCGGTTGGCCTGAATGATCACATCGACGGCCGAAGCAAACTGGTGTCGCAGGGCCTTCAGCGGAATGTCGATCCCTCCCATCGCAATCATCGTCTCCAACCGGGAGACCGCGTCGCGCGGAGAGTTGGCGTGAATGGTGGTCAATGATCCTTCGTGCCCCGTGTTCATGGCCTGCAGCATGTCCAGTGCCTCGGCACCGCGGCATTCCCCGATGATGACGCGGTCGGGCCGCATACGCAGGGCGTTCTTGACCAGATCGGTCGCCGTGATGCGTCCTTTGCCTTCGACGTTCGGCGGACGCGTTTCCAGCCGCAGCACGTGATCCTGTTGCAGTTGCAGTTCGGCAGCATCTTCGATCGTGATGACCCGCTGATCCGGCGAGATAAAACTCGACAGCGTGTTCAGCAGTGTGGTTTTGCCGGAGCCCGTACCCCCCGAGATAATCATGTTTAGCCGCGCTTTGCTGGCCGCTTCCAGAAACATGATCATCTCTGGCGTAAACGCGCCAAACTTCAGCAGGTCTTCCAGCGTCAGCGGCTTGGAACCGAAACGTCGAATGGTCAGCGAAGGACCATCGAGGGCCAGCGGCGGAATGACCGCATTCAAGCGGCTGCCATCCGGCAAACGGGCGTCGACCATTGGGCAGGTTTCATCCACGCGCCGGCCGACCTTCGAAACGATCCGGTCCAGAATCTGCAACAGGTGGTCGTTGTCGCGGAACGTCACCGGAGAGCGCTGAATGCGTCCATTCTTTTCGATGAACACATTCTTGGGGCCGTTGATCATGATGTCCGCGACCCCCTCTTCCTTCATCAGGATTTCGAGCGGGCCAAAGCCGAACGTTTCATCGAGCACTTCTTCAATCAGCCGCTCACGCTCAGCGCGGTTCAGCAGCGGATTTTCCGTGTCGCACAAGTGCTCAACGACGAGGCGGATTTCGCGACGGAGTGTATCGTTGTCGAGATTGCTCAGGCGGGACAGATCGAGCTTGTCGACCAGTTTCCCGTGAATCAATCGCTTCAGTGTCTCGAAGTCCTGCTGGGAACCCAGGCCGGTCTTGTTCGGACGTGCAATTGGTGGGGGTGCCATGGGTCTCAAACTCCAGTTTTGTGTGTCCAGGCTGCCGTGGGGCACCGCCTGGGGGGACTCCAGTTTCCAATGCGGAGCACTCAGGCGCTCATCGACTGCCGTCCGCGCCGACGGAACAGCCTCGCTTCGCCAATACTCCTTCCGAAACCTACCTTGAGTTTTCCGCTCAGGCAGGTTGGCAAAGGCATGTTGACTTCTGGCAACATCCCCCCCGGAACGATTAATCCGGTTGCAACGGTCCCGACACGGGCAGGCAAACACGCTCGCGCCGCCGCGCACATCCCACTGGCCGTCTGCAATCCCCCCGACACGAACAACCGTCGCAATCGGAGGAAGTCGTCGAGATTGACAGACTCATCCCACAGATTCCCCTCGCCGAAACGGCGCGCAGGCTCATATGGTGAGTGACGTCCACCGCAGGGTTGAAGACCTCGTTTGTGGATGACTGCAGCACCGGGGGCGAGCCGGTCTGCAGCGCTCTTGCGGGCTGCTGCTGCAGTTGTGATTGTGACTGACTGCCACGGTTGGCCGGTTCTGACGCGATCACGGCTTGGCCCAGATTGACCTCACAATTCTCGCCCTGGTGGATTGCCAGTATGTCTTCGCCTTCGGCCACGCCTCCCGCTGCTCGTCGCCTCGGTCTGGCCGGTTCGGCCTTGGTCACTCTCTGGATCGTCGGACTGCTGCTGAGACTGGTGGTCGGCGACTCAGTCCCCTACCTGTCTGCCCTGTACTACGGCTTGCCGTGGCCCGTGCTGGCGGGGCTCGCGGTGCTCATTGCGGCCTGGTGCATCCGCCGTCGGCAGACTTCGCGTGCGGGACTGTGGTGCGTGCTGGGGATTGCCTGTCTGATTGGCGGGGCTCTGCAACACGTCTCGCTCAACCGCTACCGATCACTCGAAGATCCGCTCCGCGTCGTGTTCTGGAACGCGTCCCGCGGCGCCGGTGGCTGGGAGCATGTCGCACGCACCATGCAGCAAACCGATGCCGACATCATCGGTCTGGTCGAAGCGGGAGCACATTCTCCTGAAATGCGTGCCTTGTGGCAGACCGCATTTCCAGAACATAAGGTCAGCCTGCTCGGAGGCGGTTTCGTGCTGATCACACGGGGCGAGGCCAGCGATTGCACACCCACCGAATTCGGCAATCTGGGTGAATCCCGCATCGTGGACGTCACCGTGCGTGGCCAACCAGCCCGCATCGTCCTTGTCGATGTCGATTCCAATCCCATGCTCTCGCGCGAACCGACTCTCGTGGCCCTCGCCCGCCAATTGCAGGCCGACGCCGACCGCCCGACGATCGTCATGGGAGATTTCAACACACCGCATGAATCACGCCACTTCTCTCTGCTACGCCAGCAATGGCGCAACGCCTTCGAAGTCGCGGGCAAGGGTTATTACGCCACATGGCCCACGTGGTGCCCGGTGCTGGCACTCGACCAGATCTGGGTTTCCCGCGATGTCACCATTGGCGCCTGTGGCCTGGGCTGGACTTCGACCAGCGACCACCGACCGGTTCTGCTGACCTGCCGCACTACGCCAGCCGCGGCACAGACCGATTCCCGGTCCACCTCAACAGCCGATTCCTCCACCGAGTCTGGCGACTCAGAAACGACCCCGGCATCGACTCCGTCCGCTCTACCCTCAGACTCTCTCGAGACGCGTAACGAATAACATCCTCCCGCGCAGCGGACCGCCTGACCCTCGGCGCGAGACAAGACGATTCTCCCCACCCCTGCAGGGAAATCGCCGGTTCCGCCAGCCCGCGCAATCCTCACAACCACTACCTGCCGTACTCTGACCGCCCCTCCCGCAAATTCCCGCCTCTTCCGAGTCAATCGACCAGCCTTTTTGCCACGACTCGCGCGTTAAATGTGGGCTGAACGTTTGACATATCCCTCCGGTGCCCCGGCACCACGACGTTTTCCCGAATCACGCAGTCCTTCGTCATGAACGCCACCTCCGACCCCATTCGAACGGCCTACGACGTGCTCGCACGCGGTCTGCGCCCGTTCGTTCAACGCGAGATGGAATCCCGGCTGGGTTCCGCCTGGAAGGATCATGCCCGGCAAAGCTTTCGTGATCACCGCGGTGCCACCGCTCACGACGATCCCGCCGAATGGGATGCGCAAGCGCTGTTGACGATCATCTGGGATCAATGGAACGCCTGCTTCCGCCACAAGCTCGGCTTTCTGGAACGTAGCCTCGTGAGTGAGTTGCGCGCGTTCCGCAATCAATGGGCACATCAGCAGGAGCTCTCTGCCGACGACGCCTACCGCATCCTCGACAGTGCCGAGCGACTGCTCAAAGGGGCCGGCGTGCCTGAGGAAGCCGCCGTGCTGCGGTCCTGCCGCAATCGCTTGCTCACCGAAAGTGACGAAGAACTGCAGCGGCTAGCGGTGCAGTCACAAGTCCCCCGGCTGCCGCTGGAAACGCTTGTGCTGTACGCCCTGTGCGCCGCGGCGGTGCTGTTCCAGATGTGGCTCGCGTGGGACACGCGAGGCTGGTTCATGGCCATTCTGGTCGTGGCCACGTTTGCCTACCTCGCCTTCGAGCGCATTCGCGTGTCACGCGGCAGCCGTCGCCAGACGGCCGCTTCTAACTGACGCGCCAAGCAGTCCCCCGGTCCGTCACGCTCCGCGCGACAGCTACACGTCGCACAGTTTCACGGCGGCACGCAATCCCTCCCGGGCATCACGCGTGGGAATGTATTCATGCCCCACAAATCCGGTGTAGCCCACATCGACCAGAGCCTGCATCAGCGCGGGATA
>JBGSIP010000864.1:0-2285 GCA_041742495.1 Planctomycetaceae bacterium | reverse complement strand
TGGCCGGCCAGATCGCTGCCGCCGCCCGCCAGCAGCCCGCCACTGTGGCCGCCGGCACCGAGGCTCCCTCCAGCGAGAATTCGACGGCAGACTCCGCGAAGAGTGTCCCGACAACGACCGAAGCTGTTTCCCGCCGTGTCTATCCAGTATCCCGCACGGGAAACTGGCAATTCGCGCGGTATGCGGCGATTCTCGAGACGGACCCCGCACATCGGCCCGAACATCACTCCCTGGTCAAAGTCTGCCTCATGCAAATGGCGGTCGCGCTCGACAACGCCGATGCCGCACGCCGCCACTGGTGGTCCCTCCGGCGATCAGCGACAGGTAGCCGCACACTGCAACGGGCAGTCCTGTTCGCTGTTGTTGCGGCGGCATTCACGGCCTTGATGCTGGGAGTCACCACTCCGTTGCGCATCGAAGTCGGCGGGTCGGCCGTTCCCGTGAGCCGTTCACGCGTCTTTGCCCCTGAACAAGGTCTGGTGACCCAGTTTGCACTGCAAGATGGTTCGGTGGTGAGCGCCGATGAGATCATCTGCGTCTTGCGAAATGACGATCTGGCGGCAGAACACGAACGGCTGACAGGTGAGTTGGCAGCGGCCCAGGAGAAACTGGCTGCGCTGCTGACGCTGCGGCCGACAGCCGACCGGGACGAGGCTCAGAGCGTGGCCGCCGACAAAGCCGAACTCACCGTTCGCATTGCGGGACTGCAGCGACAGTTGGCCGTGCTGACCGGACGCCTCGCACGCCTGACGGTGCGGGCCCCACAAGCGGGAACAGTGCAAATTCAGGGCTTTCCCGAGGGGCTATTGGGACGCCCCGTGCAGCGTGGACAGTATTTGTTGGAAGTCGCCGATTTGGCTGGCCCGTGGAAACTCAACCTGCGCATTCCCGAGCATGAATTCCGACATGTATCGGCCGCCGCGGCGGCCGCGGACAAGCCGTTGCCAATCAGATACTACCTGGAGGCCGATCCGGAACACGTCGCGCCGACAGAATTGACCCAACTGGGAACCGCAACACAGCTCGACGAACTGGGCCAGTTGAGCACCCCCGCGGAGGCCACACTGGCGGCCCCCGGCGCGGAGTTGCGCCGTCCCGGGATGGGCGTCATCGCCTCGATTGACTGCGGTCCGCATTCCCTCGGGTATGTCTGGACCCGGCAGTTGATGGAATTCTTCTATCGTCAAAAGGCCACTTTCGGGTGGTAGCGTATACGTGAACAGGGCCGAGAACATGACTGGATGGTCGCAGTCTGCGTCATTGTCGCCGCGCGGCAGGCGGTGGTTGAGGGGGTTGGCCTGCACGTTGGCCGGGGCGTACTGTCTGGCGGCCACGGCATCGGCGACTGAACCTGACGCAACCCGCACGACGGCAGACGACGGCGTTTCCGGCGTCGTGGAGATCGCCGCGCAGGACTGTTTCCTGCGGGTGCGGGACGAGGCTGATATTCCCGCACAGGACGCCGGCGTGCTCGCCCTCGTGCCGGTCCGTCAGGGGACCATCGTCAAGCTGGGCGACGTGATGGCCACGCTCAACGCCGACGACGCCACACTGCAGTTGCAGTTGGCCGAGTCAGATCTGCGGATTGCCGAATTGCGACTGAAGAATTCGCTAAAAGTCGCCATCGCCACCTCGATGGTGGCCGAGGCCAAATCGCTGGTGGAGCACGCCACGCTGGAGAAAGCTGCCGCCGATCACGCTGCCAACACGGAGGTCGCCATTCAACTGGCGGACGCTGCAGCGGTCCTTGCCGACGAAGAACTCCGCCGCGCCCAACTGGCCAAGGAGCGTTTCGGTTCCAGTGTCGGCGACCTGGAACTGCTCAAACTGGCATCGGTGGCGGAACAGAAGAAGCTGGAAGTGCAGCACGCCCGGCATCAGCACGCGCTCGCCCTGCTGGAAGCCGGCGTGCATGCCGCCACGATTGGCAAACAGTCCGAAGCCGCACGCCGACTCACCCTGGAATTGCAGAACGCCACCAATGAGCGCAGTGCCGAACAACTGGAAGTCGAACGACTCGGCATTATGGTTCGGCTGGCACACGAGAAATTGCGACGGCGCGAAATCCACAGTCCGCTCGCCGGCATCGTCACGCTGCAATTGCACCAGCCCGGCGAATGGGTCGAACCGGGGGAATCTGTGTTTCATGTCCTGCGCCTCGATGTCCTGGCCGTCGAAGGATTTGTCCGCGAGGAAGAATTGCCCACCATGGACACCGGCTGCCTCGTCCGCGTGACACCCGCCGGGCCTGACGGCCGCGTCGTGGAAGGTGTGCTGACCTTCAT